>DASRUF010000001.1:0-3145 GCA_035655575.1 Bacteroidota bacterium
ATACTAATAGAGCATTGATGGTTGCAGCTCTTGCTGATGGTCTTTCGACACTTGTTCACCCATCATTATGTGGCGACACAAAATTATTGATCTCAGCTTTGCACGAATTTGGCGTCGAAACCAAATGGAAGAAAAATTCTATCGAAGTTAAAGGAATTAATGGTAACATAAAAGTTCCATCGAAAAAATTATTTGTAGGAAATGCGGGAACTGTCATGCGATTTCTCACCACCTTTGCTGGACTCGCAAACGGTGAAACCGTCTTAGATGGTGATGAGCATATGCGGTGCAGACCTATAAATGATCTGCTGGAAGCATTACGAGGCACGGGAATTAAGTGCGCCAGCAATAATGGTTTTCCACCGGTAAAAATCTTGGGTGGTAATTTTTCTGGTGGACGTATTGGCCTCAATGCGTCCATAAGTAGTCAATTCGCATCATCAATTCTACTCTCAGCACCATATGCAAAACAGGATGTTTATCTTCATATCAATGGTCAAATAAGCTCGCTTCCCTATGTTGATATGTCGCTTCATGTGATGCGAACATTCGGCGCGGACGTCAACACCATTGATCCATTCAATTACCACGTTAATCATTCCCAACGCTACATCGGACAAAAATTCAACATCGAAGGCGATGCCACTGCCGCTTCCTATTTCCTCGCTGCTGCGGCTATTACCCAAGGGCAAATTGTTCTTCATAACCTTTCCCCTGATTCACTTCAAGGTGACCTGCGCTTCATCAATATCCTCAACGATATGGGCTGTGATATTATCAAACATGAAGCAACCATTGTAGCACGGGGTGGGAAACTGACAGGCATCGAAATTGATATGAATGAACTCCCTGATTGCGTTCCGACATTAGCAATCGTTGCGGCGTTCGCTGACGGTCCGACAACAATCAACAACGTAAGTCAACTTCGATATAAAGAATCAGATCGCTTGCGATCACTAACGACAGAATTAACTAAGATTGGCGTAAAGGTTGAGCTACACAAAGACGGCATGACGATCCATCCGCAACGGCTCCATGAGGCTGTTATCGAAACCTACAACGATCATCGTATTGCGATGAGCTTCGCAGTAGCTGGGTTATGTATCGATGGTCTTGCTATTGACAATCCTGCCTGCGTGGAAAAATCATTTCCAAATTTTTGGGGGGAATTTGCAAATCTAGAGAAGAGTGCGTAAATATGGCGGGAAAGTCTTCTGGATAAAATTTATAAATGAAAATCTCTGATGACATAAAAATAGAAAAAATGTAAGCCAAGACTATCAGTGAACCCGAACAATTACTTCATATAATACTTACTCACCGATAAAACCGAGGTTTTTGAAAGAACTATTTTATAAATTACTTCTTCGCTTTATCCTGCCGGTCATTTTTGGTCTCACACTCGGTATGCTGATGATTCCACTAATGGAAAACAAAATCGTATATCATCCTTATAAGTATCCTGAGGGAAATTGGCATCCTGAATCTTATGGTTTACAGGCAGAAGATTGCTATTTCTCAACAACAGATAATATCAAGTTACACGGCTGGTTTTTTCGAGCCGAGTCAGCGCGTGGAACGATACTGTGGTGCCACGGTAATGCTGGTAATATCACCCATCGATTAGATAACATCAAGAGACTTCAACCTTTTTCGATAAATATTTTCATCTTCGATTATCGCGGATACGGTAAAAGTGAGGGAGAGCCTTCTGAGGATGGAATTTATCAAGATGCCATCGCGGCATATGAATACCTTCTCAGACACCGAGAAGTCGATCCAGAGAAAATTATTTTATTCGGGAGAAGCCTCGGTGCAGCAGTCGCAGTGGATCTGGCAACAAAAAAACCAAGTAAAGGAGTAATCCTCGAATCGGCATTCACTTCCGCTAAGGACGTTGCAAAAGAAATGAACAGATGGCTCCCTCTTCATTTGGTTATACGGTCAAAATTTGATTCAGTCACAAAAATAAAGCAAATCCAATCACCTATGTTATTCATTCATGGCAATGAAGACGAAATCATCCCAATCACACTCGGGAAAATACTCTTTGAGGCAGCCAATGAACCAAAATGGTTTTATGAAATTCCGGGTGCTGGTCACAACGACACCTACGTCGTTGGGGGATCTCGATATTTTCAACAACTTGATGAATTTATTCAGAAGATTATGGAGAGTAAATAATGACCTTCATTCCTAAAGTGACTCTGTGGGATTTCAACTAAACTAACCCAGTTGGAACATTTGGCATGGCAAACGCAATTATTAATCATTCCGATTGAAATCAAGGATCGATCTATGACAAATCTTGGCTAATAGACGCAAAATATCAAATTGCTGATAAAAACCTTGACATTCACTCTGAAAAGTACGATAATACTACAAAACACACCTTGGCAATCGATAATTTTTGAAAGGAAGGGTATTGCAATGAAAAAATTGCTCCTGTTTTTGATCGTCATAAACTACCAACTTTTTACCCAGGACCGATATCTCGTGAGTCCATACGGCGATGTCGTTCCATTAAAAAAAGGTGAAAGTGCAATCGATGTAGCAAAACGAACAAGATTAGTATCACTTAATGCCTCGGTGTGTACGAACATAGCAACATTTGGATTTACACCGGATCTATATCCTCCCACGGGGGCGCATATTAGTTGCCATCAGGATCTTTTTGCCCAGTGGTTTGTCTCACCAGCGGGCGGTACCATTGATACAGTTTTTTGGTTGCATACAGGTACTGTCGGTGCTCAAGATTCATTGGTGTATCTCAGGATCCACAAGTCAAATATTTATCCAGGTCATGGACCCGGTTATGGTGAGTACCCAGCTCCGCCCACAATATGTTGGGGATATTACATTAACACAAATGATCTAGACGGAGGCGTAGCAGCTTTCCCTGAAGATGCAACTGACCCAGAATGGTTTTCCACAATCCAGGTTTCAGATACTTCAGCCCCCCCTACATTTCCACCTACAGGCGCGGAGATTTGGGGATTAGGCGGCTTTCCCGTCTCAGTCCATGCTAATAGCATGAATTTTGCCGCAATGCAGGACATAGGAATTCCTGCCAGTGTGAACGTTGGTGATCCATTTTTTTTCACGTTGCGGGTTAATGGTCAGCATGCAGCAGGCACCTGCGGTA
>DASRUF010000002.1:0-3003 GCA_035655575.1 Bacteroidota bacterium
GGGTTGATGGTACTGCAAAACCTGAGATTGAGCCTGTCATCAGGTTTTCAAAATTCTTTGCTGCAAACCGAAATCTCATGGTGGGAAAGCGAGATGAAGAAGTTGTCATGGTGATTCCACATTCGCAAATGTGGTCGACAAGAAACAATGCAACCGAGGCAACACGTAGATGCGTCCGTGCAATGTCCTACCACTGCATGATCACAATGAACGCGGTATCGGAATATCGAATCCATACATTAACCACTGTGCCAAAATTGATTGTTGTTCCTGCGCCCAGAACATTACAGGAGAAGGCATGGAATTCTCTCCTTGCCTTGGTTGAACAAGGATCGACTCTTTTAATAACTGGAGTATTTGATGACGATGAGCACTGGATTCCAAGGGATCGTTTAAAAAAGTTAGGTATTGAGGCAAGCGTTCGTCCAGTTGCACAACATGAAATCTTAGTAATTGATGGAAAAGAATACGAGCTTAACTATCGGGGAGAAAAGATTCAGCGGATTGAAAAGGCGGTTGTCAGGAATAATTCATCAGGAAATATCTTCACTTTTTCCTACGGTCGGGGTGCAATTATTTGGTCACCCCTGCCGGTTGAACTTGCTGAAGACATTGATCCGACTGCAGCGCTTTATACCAATGTGCTCAAGCAAGCGAAATGTTCTCCTGTCTTTACAATTGAGAAAATTAATCCATCGGTATTGATTCTTCCCCTCATTTTCGATGAAACAGCTCTTTACACATTCGTTTCGGAGTGTGATCGAGACGTACAAGTAAAACTCATTCATCTGGAAAGTAATACGATGATTGAGGTAAATGTGCCGGCTCAACGGACGGCGATAATTTTTCTCGACCGACGTGACGGGAAGATTATTTCTAGAATGTAGGGCTGAGCAAATCATCCCGCTCCTCCACCAAAGGGGGCAAGTCTGGAGTGGCGGTGAGTGTTTTGGAATTGTATCTACGAATATACGAGTCGTAACGGATTCGAACTCGGCAAAACATCGGAAGTTTGATAATACGTCTAAGCAGGAGACAAATGTCTGTAGAATGGGAAATCAAATTCGTTACGTTTCCTGCCTCTCAAGAATTTTTCCATTATTAGAAACTCCCAAGTATCCGTGATATTTTTTTAGGGTGCTTTAGATGTATCAAGTGAACAAATTTAAACACTCATTCTTCAATTTCAGGCTTGAGAGTATTAACTGCTGTATTTTTCACAGTTGAGAAAATATGTTTTCATACCTGCCATCGCATTACAATTTTGTGGATATTACTGATAATTAGGCTATAATGGTACCAACTGGTATTAGCCCACTGGCACAATATTTGGTTTTTCTCTATAAGCCGTAATCCCATTCACAAGTCGAGACTTGATGTAAATGGTATCGTTCAATAAAGTTATCCCATGGCTTTCTATCCGGAGCAAGCTCATCATTGCTTTCGTCGGACTTTCTATTTTTCCACTTGCCTTGGTTGGCTTACACGGTATTTTCTCAAACGTCCAGATGATGGAGAAAATCGCTCTTGAAAATCTTACTCATGATGTGCATACCATCCGTGAGAATACAGCAAATTTTCTGAGCAACATTGAAGACGACCTCCGCGTTCTTCGCCACTCCTCTCTCCTTGACAGATTTATTACCACACTGGAAAAGACTCCCGATAAACAGAATGGATCTTTGCTGCAACAACTCCGATCTGAAATCTTAGCCTTCGCTCAAACAAAAGAGATTTATTATCAGATCAGAATAGTAGACAACGGCGGAGACGAACTTCTTCGGATCGAGGCAATTGATGTGACCGATACAATATCGGCTTTTTGGATGGTTAGGAGAAATGAACTGCGACATGCACGGGAGTCATTCTATTTTCTCCTTATTGATCGTCTTACAAGAGATCAAATTGCGTTTGCCCCTAGCGAGCTTGTGGATGAACAGAATAGAAGAGTTCCTGTCATTAGTTTTGCGATGCCGCTCATCGGATCGAAAGGGCGTGTGGGCATTCTCATTGCCAATGTTTTTGCGAAGGACCTCTTTCGCGCAATAGAATCAAAACGCCATCTCGATATGCGAGGAAAAGTTGTTCTGGTAAGCAGCGATGGACATTATCTGTATCACTCTGACAAAAAGAAGGATTGGAACAGACTCTTGGCATCACGTGAAGATGATAATCTTCAACATGACTATCCAGTTTCTACTGTTAAAGCGATTCTTTCGGGGAACGAGGGCACTATTGCCGAAGGAGTTGATGAGATTGTCTCTTATGGTCCACTGTTCTCCACGACCAGTGGTGAAAAAGTCACGCCCGGTTTTGCGATGCCATTTTTCGTGTTCGAAAGCGTTCCAAAAGATTTCGTTCTGGGACCGGTTCGTTCCTTCGCCTGGAAGTTTGCAAGTTTTCTTGGTGTGTTTCTTGTCGTTGCGATTGGTTTAGGCTTACTTGCTACCAGACAATTTACAAAGCCTATCGCTGAGTTACACCATGGTGCAGAAATTATCTCGAAAGGTAACTATGGTCACCGACTTCATGTTGAAACGCATGATGAAATTGAAAAGCTTGCAGAGCAATTCAATGTAATGGCTGCCTCGCTTCAGTCGCATGAAGCCGAAATCCAGGAGCATCGAACAAAACTCGAGGAGATGGTAAGGAAGCGTACACACGAGTTGAGTGAAGAAAAGACAAAGCTTCAGGCGATCCTTGACCATGTACCAAGTGCTATTGTTCTGTTAGATAAGAATTTTCAAATTCAGAGTGCCAGTGCTCTATTCTCCACTATTACTGGTCGTCCATTTGAGGAAGTGAAAGGC
The DNA here is from genome assembly GCA_035655575.1 of Bacteroidota bacterium. Taxonomy (GTDB): domain Bacteria; phylum Bacteroidota; class Ignavibacteria; order UBA10030; family SZUA-254; genus DASRUF01. The sequence continues at coordinate 2,811 of DASRUF010000002.1, forward strand.
AAGGACTGTAGATCTGTGTTTTTCGAGAATGGGTTTTGTCGAGAGTGTGTGTGCAGGAAAGCAATGGCAACGAGAAAGATTGAAAGCCACGTGGATCAGACATACGATCATAAGGCGGGTGAGCGGTTTGTTGAACACATTGCGATTCCGATGAGTGAAAACGGTGACGTTGACTCAATTCTTGAGATTATTA
>DASRUF010000003.1:0-12652 GCA_035655575.1 Bacteroidota bacterium
CGGTAATAAATTTGACAACCAGGTATTTACAAATAATGCGACGCCAACCACAATACACCCCACAAGTATTGTTAGAATAATTGAACTAAGCTTAACAAGTTTAAAGCTATCGAGGAAAATTAGAACCGTGAGAAATATAAAGACTGGTAAAAGACTTACTCCGATATCAACAACACTTGGACCAATCATTTCAATAATGACTCAATAAGTCTTTCTAACATGGAACACTATTGTAAGGGTTAACGAAAATAATTATTTCAAAACCTTTAGTGAAACCATAAATTCCTTGGAAAATCGTTGATACCTTTCAAGTGCAACAGCATAGCCAAGCGAGAACGTTGTTTCAAGGTGGGAAAACATAACGAGTTTAAAATCTAACTGTGAGCCAAAATTCAAGAGGGATCGGCGATAAAGTTTGTTATTGATATTTGTTATAATTCCGCTTGAAAAAAATGTTAACTGCGAATATGTACAATAGAGTGTCGGAATTCCAAAACGACGAAACCGAAGTGGCGGCAATGTCCATTCGATCATTAATTTACCATAGTTGGTACCTCCCGCTTCGTTGAGTTCAATACCAGGAAAACTGTAATAATCTCGATATCGCTTTGCTTCCTGATAATCAACCCAGTTGTTACCAAATCCTCCAAAATAAAAGTTTGCAAATGGCTCACTTATATCACCAGGAGCATACCCAAACGAGCTGCGAAACCAAATTGATGAGTGATCAAGTGGCAGTAGAAATCCGAGGTCGATATTTGAAAACATCTGAGGAAACAGTTTAGAACGCACAAATATATTATGGCTATTTAAATCCCACTTGAAGCCCTGTTCATGCTCAACCGATCCAAGCGTCCTGAAAAGATATGAGTAATTCAATTTTCCATTTGCTGTGAGAAACTTATCAAATGAGGTAGCAACATTCTGAAAATCCGGCAATCGTTCTAATCCCCCATATCCTGCAACACTGATTGTGTAATCTAATGACTTTGGCTTCTCGCTAATGAGTGCATCATTATATCGCACTGAAAGAGAATATCCTTTCCTACTCGTTTTTGTTGGACCAAATAAATCGTAAAAGTCAGCTCCATTGTACGATGCATTTACCTTCCATTGCCAATATTGGTATTCAAAACCTAAGTGTATGCGTTCATCCGTTGGCGACTTCTTACTCGGAGAATATGAAGCAGTCAGCAATGCACTATGCAACCCAACCGGTTCGAAAAAATTCAACTTCATACCAACGGAAGTATAATCTTTGTAGCCCTCAACAATAGGATATGCAGAAGCGAGTTTTATATTTCTCATGCCATTGTACTCGCCGGAATACGTTGTGAGTGAGTCGATGTTGATCCGAGAGGGAGAGGGGGGATCAAGTTTCCATGACTCAACAATCGGGTACTTCTCGACAACTTCTTGTCCCAGAAACTTCACTGCGCTGGCATCCTCACACGTCTCATTCGCTATCATGACAGGTATAAATCCTTTACCGGAATATCGAAAAACCATCAAGGAATCTTTTGAGATTGGAAGCGGTCTAAAAAATCCTGTCTCACAATTCGTTAACGCCTCCATTTTTTTCTGTTCGAAATCATACCGAAAAACGTTTGAGACACCGGTGTAATATGAAGTACCAAATAAAAACTTCCCGTCACGAGAGTAAACAAAATTCGCGGGTGAATTATCCTTGAACTCATACAATACCTCAGGATCGGCATCTCCAGTCAATAGCTTATTGATTTCCAATCGAATCAGCCGTTGACGCCCATTGATCTCTACCATCGATGATGTGAGATAAACACCGTCTGGGGAAATATCAAGATCGAACATATCCTTACCATAAAGCAAGGGAAAAATCTCAATCCAATTATCATACGGCGGTAAAATTTTAACGAGTGTAGAAATCCCGTTGTGATGGCGGATGCCCCAGAGCGAGCGATCGGCTTGATTAAATGCAAGGTCACCGACTCGGATGTCTTTCAGCAGTCGTTTCTTTTTGCCCGTTTTAATATCAACGCTGTGGATATCACGCCACTGACGACTATTATCAGTTGTAAAGAACAATGTTCCGCTGGCTGGATCATATGCTAAAAAAGAAACATAATACATTGCTGGTGTGGGCACTTCACAAATTTTTTCTACCCTTCCGCTCTCTATATCTATCGAGGCAATATGAGCAAGCTCGCCAGGAAAATTAACACCAACATAAACTTTGCTTTTTGTTGAATCATAATATGCTCGCGAGACCGAGCCAAGAGCCTGATCTAAAATCGGCCGGCTTATAGTTATGGGATATTGATGAAGAGAATCAAGATTCGCCCGTTGCCACTCGTGCTCCCATCGAATCCACCGAGACCATTCCTCGTCAAGTCCTACACTGTAGATATGTTTAAACTGCGATGTATAATACCCCTTACTATCTTCCGTTCGATTAAACCACTGCAATAATTTTCCCGGGCCATATTGATTTGCTAGATACGATATAAAGCGTGTTCCATAGAGATAGGAATTTGCACCAACTTGAAAATCAATCGTCGTTCCTTCAGATTCCAGACCAACGAAATCATAAAAGTAGCTACTATCACAAACCATAGTACGGAAGACCATTTCATCATATCCACCAAGCGTCCGTCCGATGCCGCCTGCCATCCAAGTCTCCATAAATACTGCACCGCCCTCATGATACCAGCGAGGAGAATACCAGCGAGGATTTGTTAAATAACTGTATAGCATCGATATCGGATGATCAGCAGTGGCATGGACTTTACCAAAAAACAATTTGCGAAAGAATCGGTCAGCTCGGGAAGATTTATCCATCGCCAGAACATGAAAATATTCATGATTCATAACCCAGTTCATGCGTTCGTTAGTTGGTCCAGTCTCATAGACATAATCATACGGCTCAATACCCACAACAATATAATTCCATGGAACCGTATTCGCACCACCTGTACCATAATCGTTCAAGTCATGTAAAAATACCGTTATCTCCTCCGATGGCGTATATTGGAAAAGCTGTCTGTGAAATCTTGAAGAATTTTCAAAACAACGAGCTAAGTGTGGTACGATATAAGAGTGTCCCATATCATAATACACCAAACGCATGTCCTTTGTCTGGAGAGTATAAAACTGAGCATAGATTGGAGAAGTTAACACCAAAATCCCCACAAAAAATCGAGTCACCAATTGTAGTAAATATATTCTCATATCTTATCCAATAACTAATCATTGGATATCGCTGTGTTCCGATTATATAAAATACCCAACAAACCTCAGTATTTTCCGAAGGGCTCAAGAACAGCCGGCTGAAAATCTATTAATTAATTGATCTATTTCCAAGTCAAAAAGGAATAGATACAACAAGGTGAGATCCAATATTTGGCTCCTACAAGTATTTATTTGGAGGGAAGGTGGGAATTACTTGTAAAAAAAATGAGGAGATGGTGTTAGCATCTCCTCTACGAATAATTGTCGAGAGTTTAACGAACGACGGGTTATTGCGCTGGGATATTTTTTAAATATTCAGCCTGCTTTTCAACTGGCATTGCACGGAAGTACTCTGCCTGTCTCTCAACGGGAAGTGTACGAAAGTATTCTGCCTGTCGATCCACTGGAAGTGCTCGGAAATATTCTGCTTGACGTTCTACGGGAATGACTCGGTAAAACTCAGCTTGTCTCTCCGCGGGTAACGTACGAAAATATTCTGCTTGACGTTCAACCGGTATCGCATGGAAATATTCTGCCTGTCGTTCAACAGGTAGCGAACGATAGAATTTCCCTTCCACAGGAAGTGTTCGGAAATATTCCGCTTGTTTTTCAACAGGAATTACTTTCAAATATTCAGCCTGTTTCTCAACAGGAAGCGCTCGGAAATATTCCGCTTGTTTTTCAGCTGGAATTGCTTTTAAATATTCAGCCTGTTTCTCAACAGGAAGCGTGCGGAAAAACTCAGCCTGTTTCTCAACAGGAAGCGAACGATAGAATTTTCCCTCCACTGGAAGTGAACGGAAAAGTTCTGCCTGCTTCTCAACAGGTAATGAACGATAGAATTTCCCTTCAACAGGAAGTGCTCGGAAAAACTCAGCCTGCTTCTCAACAGGTAATGAACGATAGAATTTTCCTTCGACAGGAAGTGAACGAAAATATTCAGCCTGTTTCCCAACAGGAAGCGCCCGGAAATATTCCGCTTGTTTCTCTGCGGGAAGGGATCGAAAATATTCGGCTTGCTTTGCAACTGGAAGTGATCGATAATATTCCGCCTGTTTCTCCACCGGAAGTGTTCGGAAATATTCCGCCTGCTTCTCCACTGGAAGTGAACGGAAAAATTCGGCTTGCTTTTCGACCGGAGCTTTATCAAAAAGAGCAACCTGATTCTGAGCAGCCTCTTTATTTTCTTGACTTGCCTCTACATTTTGCCCACTCAGTACAACATCTTTGTCAGCAATTTGTTCAGATCGATACCGCTTCACGGCACCGACCGTGCCGCTGATATCGTTACCATTTGGTGCTTCATAGATAAATGAAAAGTACACAACCACAACGATGGCGACTAAAGCACCAGCAATGATTAATCTATTCTTCATAAAACCCTCCTAAAAGTTTAACTGGGCTATAATTAGTGAATTAGAATTCTTAATTTTCAACACATTAAGTACAGAAGCAACAATAAAAAGTTGATTTATGTTTCAAGATCGATCCTAACTACTCACGCCGATAGAAAGATCCTGCTCGTAAAGTGTGGTTTCTGATGAGAGGATTTTAAATTTAATGGATTGACTTAGCTGATTTTGAGTTCTGAAAATCATCACTCCCTTATTTTGGTTCACCCCTTGTAATTTTACAAAATTCTCGCCTACTTTAAACTCTGATGGATTCACGTCTGTGATATTATATCCTCCAAAACTGATATTATTACCATCAAACTCAAATAGAACATCAACGGGGGTTTCTGATTTGATATCGAGTTTTGCCAGAATGATGGTCTCGGATCGTTTGATCTGCACCGTACCATGTAGCTGGTCGAGATTTACCTCTGCATTATCAGAAACTTGAAGATCCAGCTGCTTGCCTCCTAAGATTACGGAGCCTAATATTTCGGATTCAAGTGGAGATGAGTCTTTGGAAAAATTGGGGTTGAGCAAAGTTAAACCAATTATTCCAACAATAACGCCAAGTGCAAAGACAAATAAATAACGTAGTTTTACACCAAGTTGTCCAAACGGCAATAAACTTTTGACCATATTTGTAACCTCCTTCGGTTTATAGTTGTGATTGGGAAGAGAATTGATAATTATTTTTTTAAGATTTGGAGAGAGTTCACTCTCTTGTGCGTTGTTTAGTATTTTAAAGGTTATGGAAAGATCATGAAATAACTTACGTGCTTCAGAATTAGCTGAGAGATATTCTTTTATTTCAACACTCTCGTTATCATCATTCATTCCATCTAATTCCTGATTAATGAGATCGATATATTTTGGATCAATCATTCTATCATACCCTTTTGAGATAAGATATCTTTGAGCAAAGATCTTGCTGTGAACAATCTTGATTTCACAGTTTTCTCTGGTATACTAAGAACATACCCGATTTCATCGTATGATAGACCCTGAAAGTGTTTCAAAATTACAACAAGTCGATAATCAAGATTCAAATCCATAAGCGCTATTTCAATATTTTTGCTAATCTCATTATGATAATACTTTTCTTCAGGATTCTTTTCACTCGAGGAAACGAGATCGGCATTTAATTCGTCGTGATGTTTTCGTTGATTGAGAAAATTTAAGGATTCATTAACTGCAATTCGATACAGCCATGAAAAGAATTTATGTCTTTTATCATATGTTTGAAGGTTTTCAAATGCTTTTATGAAGGCACATTGAGTGATATCTTCAGCATCATTGTAGTCATTGACTATCCGAAAAGCGACGTTAAATACAGTTTTTTGGTATTTTTCAACAAGGGCTTCAAATTCCTCGTTATTCCCGTCGAGACATCCTTTGATTAAAATTGCATCATCATCCATAAGTACAATTTGAAAAGGAAAAAGTTTGCTACTTCATCTAACTTTTTTATTCGATCTTAAAAATCTTATCAAAACCTGCATATCTGAAAACATCCCTTATATGCTTATTGATATTTGTTAATTTCAAACCATTTCCCGATTCGCTCAATCGCTTTTGGGTTAACAATAAGACACCCAATCCGGCACTGGATATGTATTCCAAATCATTGAAATCAACTGTACAAGTGCTATTGATTTTATTAAATATCCCCTTGGCTTTCTCAACCTGTGAGGCATCGAAACGACCTGATAAAACAATCTTACCGGGGTCTACCATTTTTACGTTAAACATACATCTACTCCATATTTTTAATTACTGTAATTTGACTACGACCTTTAACATGTTGATACGTGATCTTATCCACCATCAATTGGACAAGATGAATTCCAAGGCCTCCTGCTTTTCTTTCCTTCAGCGATTGCTTTATGTCTATATTTCTGGGTCTTGTGATATCAAAGGGTTTACTTTCATAATCGATTAATTTCATGATAATCTTATTTTTTTTCAGCCCAAGACCAATAGAAATATCTTTTAAGCTCGCGGTGTTATATTTTACCATATTTGTAAACAATTCCTCCACCACAAAGCGCGTTGTGAACTTCCCGGATTTACCGATCTTATTCTTGGACGCGAATTCATCAACGAAAGAAAATATTTTCTTTAGTGAATTTATTTCTCGTTTAAATTTCTTTTCCATGAGATTGTGTAGATTAAGAAACCGTTTAATCCTCCTCTTTACATGTACACATTCTTAGTAAGTATATACTAAGATGATCTGATAGAGTCCAGGTCTTTTCCCATAATACACTTAACTTAAAATCCAGCATTACAATGATCTTCACTCACTCGATAACAACGGAATTTTTACTTTAACTGGCTTATTGTATCCCCCAATTTTAAGATATATATCCTTTGCACCATCAAAAAAATGTGACGAATCTGTTCTTAAATGGAACATGGCAATTATTGATTCTCGAGTAAACAGCCTTTGCTTGTGTGCGCCCTTTACATAGAGTGGTCGAATGAAATCTCCAGAATCATTCTCTAGGGTAATGCGTTCCTCAAGATCATCGATCTCAGGTAGTTCTTGCGGATATTTTATGTTTTCAAGTGTAATAAGGAATACCAAAGAATCGAGCTGATGTACACTCTCATAGTAATGTCCTCTCGAATCAACATACTGATTTGTTTTCCAATCATACGTCATTCCGAGATATTCTTTCGCCTGCCTCTCAACATTTTCTCGAAATTCACCTTCAGATAAATCTTTTACCCTATACTCATTCGTGTTGTTAGCCGTGATGACAAGAGGAGTATACGGAGTCACGTAAACCAAAACTTTTGCATCCACATCATGAAGATTGTGTCCCATTGCTGATGCAATGACGGTTTTACAATCATATTCTGTCCACTGAGAAGGAGGTTTTCTCCGAATCTGATCTAGTTGGTGATGACCTAAGTAAGAACATGATGAAAATAAGAACACCTGGATAATAATTAAAATATACTTGACAGTACGCAAGGATTGACCTTCGTAATCTTAATCTTTCTCTCTTTTCCATTGTGATCTGGGCATCTATTTGCAGAAAGAAAACATATAACTGATTTTATCGCCCATCAATTTATAGCAACAATCTTAATGCATCACTACCTCTTCAACAATTGAAAAGTATTTTAGAGGTTTATGTCGTTCGTCGATCTTAAAATTTACTTACTTTTTTGTTGAAGTTGCTCTTTCTGAAACTTTGAGAGCATATTCTCCGCCCAGCCACGACCACCCAACCCAAACGCCAGTGCTAAAGCCAGACATACGGCACCGAATGCAATTTGAAATGCGCTGACAACTAACTCTCTACCAATAGATAGTTGTTCGAGTGCTATTGAGACAACAAAAACAATGACAGCATAACGCGCTACATTGCTGATAATTGTCGAGTTTCTCACACCCGTATTATTGAGATATGTCATCAACACACCCTGGAGAAGTTTTGCAAAGAAAAGTCCGAGAATAAGCACAAAGACGGCTACAATCACGTTGGGGATGTAGAGAATGATTCTGTTTAATAGTTCTGATGCAGTTTGCAATCCTAAGCTATTCAGTGCAATGAGGATAACCACAAGCATTAAAATCCAATACACTAACCCACCTAAAATGTCGATTGCCGATTGTTGTAATCCCCCTTGCTTGAGAAATGCTTCTACGCCTGCCCTTTCAGATAGTGTGTCCAGTTTCAGAATCCTAAGAAAGCGAGTGATCCCTACTTGTGTTACTTTTGCCACTAACCACCCAATCACTAAAATAGCGAACGCTCCCATCAGCCTCGGAAGAAATTCAGCAAGTTGTAATGCGAATGCACGCCATGGATCGAGTATCATATTCATATCCATAATTCCTCCTTAAAGTAAATTGTGATAGATACTACAGGGTTGATTAATTTATGAGGAAAAGGTAATTAATTATTGGGCTGAAAACAAAAAAATCTTTATCTTGGAGTTATTTCAATGTAACAGACAAAGACAATCTAGGGGCTGTGAGTAAGAAATTACAAAACCTTGAAATCATTTAAAAAACACCATATATGATCACCCCCAGATCAATCTATCAGAGCGTTTTGAATTCCTCCCTTTGAATACGAATAAACTAAATTCTTAGAAGGAGATAATCTCTGTATGAGCGCTATTTCACTAATTGCATCGATCTGATTTGTTGAAAACTTCCACTCTGCATTCGATAGTAATAGATTCCTGCTGGTAAATCTTCTGCATTAAAAACAACTGAATGTTCTCCTGGAGAAAAGATTTCCTCAACCAAGGTTCGAATTTCTCTGCCAAGTGTATCGAATACTCTGATCTGCACAGGATCACCATTCGAGGAAAAAGTGATGTGCGTTAAGGGGTTGAATGGATTGGGATAATTTTGATTCAATGATGGGGAATTTGGCAACGGAGAGTCTTTGAAGCTATAGGGTCCCTTACTCGCTTGTCTTCCTTTTTGCTTGATCAGAGGAAGGGTTTGGAAATTTCTCAACAAGATTGTCTCAAGATCAGTTTGGGAAACATTAAACCATGATTTTAAAATCGATGCGTAGACTGAGCGAAAATCATATTGCATCGGGATATTATCATTGACACTTGGATTAGAGGGAATAACTGGATTTGAACCATAAACTCCCGGTTTGATTGATGTGCCAAAGACAAATAAGGGTGCTGCGGCACCATGATCAGTTCCTAAACTTGCATTTGATATAATCCGACGTCCAAATTCTGAAAATGTCATCCCCACGACTCGATTACTCACTCCAAGGAGTTCCAAATCGTCCTGAAATGCATTGATAGCAACAGATAATCGACTCAGCAATGTTGCGTGAAGACCTGAATCCGTTCCTCCGGTTGAGTCAACTTGCGAGGAATGTGTATCAAAACCTCCGATATTCACAACATAGATTCTTGTTTTCAATCCACCGGCAATAAGTTGAGCAACAATTTTTAATTGATCTGCAAGTGTATTTTGACCTGAGAGTGGATAGAGTAGTGATTTATTTGTGGCTTTGTTTGCTGCGGTTGTAATAACACTTGCATATTGTTGCGTCTGCTGAGCAACTTGGCGGATGAATGTTAATTCATGTCCCGCGGGTGTATTGGGTGCGGTATCAACTCCCCCTGTTACCAAATTATAAAACGAAGTTGGGCTGGTGATGGCAATTCCCGTCGATACTGACGGGCCCTGAAATCCCAGGGACACTACCGATCCAATTTGAATAGCTAAGGGGTCGGGCATGATTTCATTTGGGTATCCATTTGGATAGTCTGTAAACTCTTCATAGAGATATCGCCCCATCCACCCTGTATTGAGAACTTGGTCTGAGTCTGATCCGGTAAGCCAGATATCGGTCGAACGAAAGTGTGAAAAATTTGGATTGGGATATCCAACGCTCTGAAGGACGGCAAGCTTCCCCTCCTTATATAACTCTTGCAGTCCCGGCATTAACGGATGCAAACCTGTCGCCGAAGTAAGTTTGAGCACCTTTGATTCCTCTATGAGAATGTTGCTTCTCGCACTTGATAGCCCCGAATACTGATCGAGTGGAATAACAGTATTCAAGCCATCGTTACCACCGTTGAGTTGGATAAGAACAAGGACTCGATCCGTGGCATTGGCTGCACCCACTAATGTGCCCAAGAACTTAGATCGACCATACGCCTTTAATGAAAACCCACTTAAGAAAAATGCTAATGTTGGTATTGGTATCGTGTTTCGTAAGAAGTCTCTTCTATTCATACATTTAACCCGTTCATGATAATTGATACTCAGCCATGCCCAACATAAAACTCAGTAATGACTGGAGTTTTGATCTTACAGCATTTCGTTTGCCGAGATTCGTTGGATCATTGATATAGTCATTCCATTCACTTGTCCATTCATAATCTGGCAATCCAGGAATCAATGTATTTTTTAGAAACGTTTTCTGATTTTCAGTGATCTCAATGGGGAAAAGAAGCTTTGCACATTCTGAGACAAGTATATTGGGATCAGTCGGATCTGAGACTTGAAGAGAAAATGCAATCGGATCAGCAATAAGAGTAAACCCTCCCGCCGTATAACCACTCTTCAGCAACGTATCAGTAAACTGATTGTGTTTAGGTAAGGTATCTGAATTAATCCATAGCTGATAATATTGTGGAACCTGATAATAAGCGGACCAACCGGCAACATTCGGAGGATCGCAAATATCCATCTGCATCCCCGCAGCTTGTCCATGGATATATCGCCACGTATTATATTGTCTTTGAAATTCAGACGATGGGGGGAAAGCAAGCGCGAACTCGCGACTCATTCCCACGACGAAATCCACCGGATTTTTTATCATGCATCCCATATTCAATGAATCGAAGAAATGAGCACTCTTAAATAGTGCCTTTAGGACTGGCTTTACATCATAATTATTATTTCGAAGGATTTCTGCAAGAGGGTTTATGACATTTTCCTCTGCAGAGTTATCAATCACGTAATAGACAAACCATCGATAAAGCTTTCTGCAGATGAATTTTGCCGTTTCATCTTGGTCGAAAATCATGTCCAGGAGATCATCCACTTCGAGCGCGCCGTTGGAACCTGTTCGACCAATGATTACCCAGCTTCCATAGGCTGAAGAAAATTGTTTATTCGTTGGATCGTGGCGGTTGGGGACGAAAGTTGAAGTTAATGTCTGGGGATCATCTCGCCAACCCGTTAATACTCTCGCTGCAGCTTTAACATCGTCTTCGGTATAATTTGTATAATTGCCTGGACCAATCTCCGGTCCTTTTCCAATGGTAAACAATTCTTGAAGTTCTCGTGCATAATTTTCATTAGGATTTGCTCTGGTATTCGTATTGCCATTTAAATACCTTAACATCGCGGGATGAATTGTTACCTGTTTCGTTAATTCTTTAAAATTTCCCAATGCATTTTGTCTTAAGAGTGCATTCTCCCTGTATGACACTCGAGCATCCCTTACATCAATAGATTCTGTTACGAAATGATTATGCCAGAAGAGTGTCATCTTCTCCCGCAGGGAGACTGACTGATTTAGCATCAAGCCAATCCACCACGCTTTGAGAGAAAATATTCGGGAGTTATTAAAATCATTTGTTGCCGCGTTCACCCACGTTTGTCCAACTGGTGCACCTGTATCTGAATTATTGGTGTTGAGTGGTGCGTCGGGCGGCGATTGATCGGTGAGAAGTGTATCAACAACTTCATCGAGGGTGAGAGACGTCATATCGGTGATGTCGCTTTTCGTAGCGGCGAACATTGTTCTGCGTAGTAAATGAGCGACTTGTTCAAATCCCCATACGCCTGTGTATTCTTCTAAACCAGAAGTCGTTCGCATTACGTCAGGGAGTGCCTTGTTAGCGAACCGATTATCGACGGTAGTGGTCTTCTGAATTTCTTCAACCGCTGTTACTGACTCAGCCGCTGTTGATATGAAAGAACGTCGATTCATAACACATCGAAAAATGATGATGTTTAGATGATTTTGTAAATATTAGACTGAACACTCCGCAAAAAGATTAAGGGGGTTGTCTATTGAGAAGAATGTAAAAATATTATAATAAAATTTCAACCCAATCTTGAAATCTCATGTAATCTTGAAATCTCATTCTTAAAGGGAGAAAATTCCTTATTTATTGATAAATTTAACATTATCTTAAAGTGATACCTTTCAACTTCGCCAAGCGGGTCTTCGCTTCGATGTAGTCCGGGAGATCCTTGTCGGCATTCTTCCAGATACCCAGAAACTTCTCATAGCTCTCGATGGCGAGCTTTTTATCTCCCTTCTTCTCATGAACTTTAGCCAAAAGATGATAACTCTTCGCCAACGTTCTTGCTCGATCCCATGGAGAGTTAAAAAGTGTCGAGTAAGTATGCTGGAGCCTTTGAACAACCTCGATAGCTTTGTCTGTCTGTTCGGTTGCGAGGTAGCACTCTGCCAACCGAAGAAGCTCAATTTGACTGATGACGGGTTCAAGAGCTTTGAAACTTGTAATTGCAGCAACATAATTCCTAGAACTCATACTCTGATACCCATCGACAAGGTACTCATATT
>DASRUF010000004.1:0-2062 GCA_035655575.1 Bacteroidota bacterium
CATCGTTTCAATATTATTCGGAAGGATATTCATTGTACAGATCGAAAAATCAATGTACCGTCGAGGGCATGATCTTCGGAACGCTGTGATTATCGGTGATAATGAAACTGCAAATCGTATTTATCGAGCATTGAACAATCATCCCCTCCTCGGCTATAAACTCATCGGTTACTTTGCAGATACCTTGAGTCCAATCGGTGAGCCACTTCATAAATCTACACTATTAGGGACAATACAAGATGCACCCAAAAAACTCATCAAAAATAACGTCGAGCTTGCTTTAATTTCTCTCAATTCCAATGACCACATTAAGCTCCATCAACTTGTCCAAGGGTGCGAAGGTATTGACGTTGAATTTATGATGGTACCTGATATTCTCGAACTGATGGCAAGTCCAGATCATGTTAGAATCAGAGAGCTTGAAGGAATACCATTCATAAAAATTAAAGGTATCCCGATGACAACATGGGGACGCATCTCGAAACGAGCGTTTGATGTCACTACATCATCGATTCTCCTCTTACTCTTCTCACCGATCTTGCTCTTGATCGCAGTTGCTATTAAACTCGAATCGAAAGGATCACCCCTTTTTCGTCAAGACCGCCTCGGCATGGATGGCAAAAGTTTTTCAATGTTAAAATTTCGTTCGATGAAAGCAGGCGCCGAACAACTCGATCATAAAGCAGGTCTTGGAATCACGAACGATCCACGTCAGACACGAGTGGGAAAGTTTTTGCGAAGGTTAAGTCTTGATGAATTGCCGCAGCTTATCAACGTTTTGAAAGGTGAAATGAGTCTTGTTGGACCACGACCCGAGAGACCTTATTATGTCGATCAATTCAAGAGTGTCATCCCGAAATATTTAGATCGACACCGTGTTAAAACAGGAATGACAGGTTGGGCACAAGTGAATGGATTTCGGGGAAATTCCTCATTGGAAGAGCGCGTTAAATACGACATATACTACATCGAAAACTGGTCGTTGTGGTTTGATATCAAAATCCTGCTCAAAACAATCCGTGCGTTGTTTTGAAGAGGTTAATTTGTTAGTAGTGAGTTGTTATTAGCGCCAGTATCAATGATCTGTAATCTAAAATCAAAAATCTAAAATCGCAAATCTCTCGTGGTCACTCTCTTCATCTTTTACATCCATCTTATCGCAGCAGTGAGTATCTACACAAAACGCTGGCAGGAGGATGACTGGAAGGAGGGTTTATTAGGAGTGGGATTTCTCTTTGTAATTTTTTCTGTAGGTTGGTCGATTGCAACTGTGATTATGAAACTGGTGATCAATGAGAAAGGATTTGGAGAATGGTTAAACCGAGATACACTATCACTGATGCTGCTTACAGTAATGGAGGGAGTGTTTTTTTATGTGCAGTTGAAGAAGAGAGTTAAATAATAAATTTAGGTTATCAGAAGTCTAAAAAATATTCTTCACAGAACATACCTGCTCAAATCCTTATTCTTCACTATCCCGCTCAGCTTATCTTCAACCATCTCTTTTGTCACCATTATGGTTTGATCAGAATATTTATCCGGCGTATCAAAGAGAATTTCCTCAAGCAATGTCGTCATGATAGTATGAAGTCGACGCGCCCCAATATTTTCGACCTGTTCATTCACCTGAGTTGCAATCTTTGCAACCTCACGAATAGCTTCTTGAGAAAATTCTAATTTCACACGTTCCGTTTCAAGCAAAGCGGAATATTGTTTAAGAAGCGCATTTTGCGGGTGGGTCAAAATCTTTACAAAATCGTCTTCATTCAGACTTTCAAGCTCTACACGAATTGGAAATCTCCCTTGAAGCTCAGGTATGAGATCGGAGGGTTTCGATACATGAAAGGCACCCGAAGCAATGAAAAGAATATGATCGGATTTCACCATTCCATATTTCGTTAATACGGTTGTCCCTTCAACAACGGGAAGAAGGTCACGCTGTACACCTTCGCGAGATACATCAGGTCCAGCGCTCCGACCACGTTCTCCTGCAATCTTGTCGATCTCATCGAGAAAAACTATTCCGGAATTTTCAACCCGATTCAGGGCTTCTTTAACGACT
>DASRUF010000005.1:0-5781 GCA_035655575.1 Bacteroidota bacterium
ATGTACCATCGGTCATGAAGCGGCTTTAGTGCTACGACTAATTGTATCGTAGAACAATTTGGGTTGGCAATAATTCCTTTGTGATGCATGATCTGTCGTGGATTCACTTCCGGGACAACCAGTGGAACATGTTCGTCCATGCGAAACGCACTGCTGTTGTCAATGACAACTGCACCTGATGCCACTGCAATCGGTGCATATTCCTTACTAACGGCAGCCCCAGCGGAAAATAGTGCTATTTCAATCCCTTTAAAAAATTGTGGCTTAAGCTCTTCGACAGCGATGCGTGAACTGTTGAACTCGATCATTTTTCCAACGGATTGCCTTGTTGCAAATAAACGGAGACGACCAACAGGAAATTTCCGCTCTTCCAAGACTTGAATAATCTTCCGACCGACAAGTCCTGAGGCTCCAACTACGGCAACATCATAGAGATTCATAATTTCCCATCATAATTGATCGACCAACTCACGTTCCGAAATAATTTCACAGTTCGTCCCATCCACCATAACTTCGGCGGGTCGTGGGCGGCAGTTGTAATTCGACGACAACACATATCCATAAGCCCCTGTGCACATGATCGATAAATACTCTCCACGATTAACCCTCGGCATCGTGCGATCCAACGCAAAGAAATCGCCCGCTTCGCACAAGGGTCCGACAACATCAACGACTTCACAATCGACATCTCGGATCGCCAATGGAACAATCTGATGATATGATTGATAAAGACTTGGACGAATGAGGTCATTCATACCAGCATCAACAATGATGAAGGTATATTCAGGGTTTTGTTTTCGATAGAGAACTTTAGTCAATAACACTCCAGCGTGTGCCACGATAGATCGACCTGGTTGGATTATTATTTTACAATTTATCTGTCTGAGAATAGGAATAACTGATTCCAATAATGCAACGGTCGTCAGCGTTTTCTCAGCTATCGAGCCGTCTTGAGGCAGGTGAGGATCGGAGATATAATCATGGTACTGCACACCGAATCCTCCACCAAAATTTACTTCCTTAATGGGAATTCCATTGCGCCGTAAGTCATCCACGAGTTGAACCATCAAATGCGCTGCGTGAATAAATGTTTCTTGGTCTGTTATTTGAGAACCCAGATGACTATGGATCCCAATAATCTCAATGCTTGGAAGTTTTTGTGCACGGAATAATATTCGCTTCACCTCCGATTGATCAACACCAAACTTGCTGTGTTTTCCGCTGGTAGTAATATAAGGATGTGTGCCTGAGCTTACATCAAAATTGACACGAAGAAAAATTCGTGCCGGTCGTTTGAGTTGCCCTGCAAGTCCGTTAAGTGTGATCAGTTCTTCTTCCGATTCAACATTAAAAGCGAGTATATTCTTTTCAAGTGCATATTCAATTTCGTCATCTCGTTTTCCAACTCCACTAAAGGTAATTTTTTCAGGGGTGAACCCAGATTCAATCGCGAGCACTAATTCCCCAATCGACCCGACATCTGCACCTAACTCCTTGCCGGCGATAAGGCGAAGTATCGATCGGTTGGCATTTGCTTTCACTGCATAACAAGAGAGATGATCGACCCCTCGAAGAGCCTCTTCGATGTGCTGACAATGATCAAGGATTGATCGTTTGCTATAGACGTACAATGGTGTGCCGAAACGCTCAGCAATTAATTTCAAAACAACGTTCTCACACCAAAGTTCATTTTCTTTGAAATAAAATTCTCTCATTCAATTCTACTCTTTTGGAAAGAATTCATCGTGCAAAACACGAACTGATGTATTTACATCTTTATCATCTACAACCATTGTGATGTTAATTTCAGACGCACCTTCAGAAATCATTTCAATATTGACGTTTGCTTGAGCAAGCGCATTAAAAACTCGTGCTGCAATGCCAGGAGTTTGTTTCATTCGCTCACCAACAACGCACACAATTGCCTTATGAGGTTCGATGTGAACTTCTCCAATCTGTTCAAGCTCCTTTTGAACCTCAGCAAGCCCTACCTCACTATCTACTGTTAATGAAACACTTACTTCCGATGTAGAAACAACGTCTACACTTTTCTGATGTTCAGCAAAAATCGAAAATAATTTAGCGAGAAAACCATGCGCCAGTAGCATACGAGAGGAAGTGACATTTATTAAAACAATCCCTTTCTTGGATGCGATGGATTTTACTGGATTACCAGTTGCAGGTGGTGATTTAAGTATGAGTGTTCCTTCAAGCTCAGGACGGCGCGCATGTAACACTCTGACAGGGATATTTCGTCGAACTGCTGGCAAGATTGTGTTTGGATGAAGAACCTTCGCGCCGAAATAGGCAAGCTCTGATGCCTCATCGAAACTTAAAACATCAATGCGTTTAGCGTGAGGAACAATACGAGGATCAGCGGTCATCATTCCATCAACATCAGTCCAGATTTGGATTTCCTCAGCATCAACTGCTGAGCCAAAAATTGAAGCGCTGTAATCTGAACCGCCACGACCGATAGTTGTTGTTGTACCCTCATCTGTTGCTCCAATAAATCCCTGCGTAACGATTACTTTTCCAGCTTCAATCATTGGCTTGAAAATATTTTTAGCACGTTCTGTAATTTTATCCATGAGAGGTTGAGCTGCCCCGAACGTGCTACCAGTAATCATAACTTGTCGTGCATCAATTAACACAGAAGGAAGTTCAATTTCTTCCAGTGCATGTTGCACGATGAGCGACGAGAGTCGCTCTCCATAACTCATGAACGTATCGAGTGACCGACTCGTTAACTCCCCAAGCAAGTAAACACCTCGTATCAGATTTCGTAATTCTTGAAACATTGTCTCGATACACTCTTTGATACGACGTTGCCGGTTTCCTCTCATCAATCCATCAACAATCTTCGTATGTTGTTCGAGAATTTGATCAAGAATGGACAGTGATGTGTTCTCATCTCGATTTTTTACTGTTTGAGCAACACGAATGAGATCATTTGTCACTCCAGCGCACGCAGACACGACAACAAGTGGTTTTCGTGAACGGTGACTTTGCACAATCTCTATCACACGGCGAATTGCAGGAACATCTTCGACTGAAGTACCACCAAACTTCATAACAATCATAACTCAATCGGCAATGGACTGTTGTGTTTCGAAACAGGTTAATAGCGCATCGGCAAGCATACTCACTTCTGGAGTAAGAACATTACCTACGGGTAAGCCCGTTTGTGATCGCAACTCACGTTTGATAGATTCAACCTGATTAGACTTCATGTTGATTGTATTAATTGCGATGCCAACAACTTTTGATTGTTTAAATGGTGCAAGAATCGATTCATGAAGCGAGATTAAACATTTCACGTCGTCAATGGGAAAACCGTAATCATCCACATGACGGGCAGGATGATGTACCATAATCATCGCATCGGGCATCACACCGTGCATTAATCCAAGCGTGACGCTTGAATATCCTTGATGAGTTAATGAACCTTGTCCCTCAATGTGAATATACTCATTCCCCTCCTTAACCGACTTTTCAACTTCCAGCTCAATGGCTCCTGCCACATAATCACTGAGTATATGATCGATGGCAATTCCTTTGCCTGAGAGTAAAATTCCTGTTTGCCCTGTCGCAACGAAATCGGATTTCAACCCTCGTCGAAGAAATTCACGATGCAGCTCTAATGATGCTGTCATTTTACCGACGTTACAATCAGTTCCAACTGTAAGAATTGTCTTTGCGCGGCGTGTTTTCCACGCTCCTTTCGCAACGATTTCATATTCAGGGAAAATCTTTCGCAAATCAATGAACTGAACATTTTTCTCTCTTGCATGACGAACGAATTCGGGATCCTCAGAGATAAGTGTATGCAATCCACTGATAATGATTAATTGATTATCAATCGCTTGATGGAGAATTTGACGCCACGAATCGGGAAGTCGTCCACCTTGTGGTGCAATACCAATGAGTAGTGTATTAGGTTCCCGAGCCATCGATGCAGTGAGATCGGCAAAGATTGGAATATCACCCCCAAATCCAAGAATATCTTGAGCATTCCTACCAACATGGCGTGAATCGATGATGCCGACAATTTCATCGGGTATATAACGGATCGCCTGGTTTGCAGTTTTCGATTCGAGTGGACTAAATTTCCCCTCTGCGAGAATAACAATCTTTCGTCTTGAAGCCATGAAGTGGTTACACCAAGATGTGAATTAATAATGTAAATGGAAACATTACGGTTGCGATGAGGGTGCTAAACAGCGCAGCAAATGGCTCCCAACGCATTAGAAGTAAGATAATAAAAATTCCATAGAAGCCCATCCTCTGATATGGCTCACTCATTTCCTCGGGCAAGATCGAGGCAAGAACATGAGACCCGTCGAGAGGGGGAATGGGAATCAAATTAAACAACGCCAGAACTATATTTAACACGATCCCACCGTAAAACATCCTCAATAAAAAATCTATCCCTTCGCTTGCGAATTGATTTTGAAATGTATCAACGACGGTATTAATATGAGCAAGAATGATGAATATGATTGTGCAAATAAATGCAAGAACAAGATTTGAAATTGGTCCTACGATGGAAACAAGAATATCATCTCTCCGATAATTTGAAAAATTCATCGGGTTCACTGGAACAGGTTTCGCCCAGGCAATGAAAATACGACCCGCCATGAAGAGAGAAAAGAGCGGAATAAGAATTGAACCAACTGGATCGATGTGCGGAATTGGATTGAGCGTCAATCGACCCATATCTCTTGCCGTCGTATCTCCAAGTCGTAACGCCATCCATCCGTGTGAAATTTCGTGGATGACGACTGAGAACAATAGAATTGGAAGGATGTACAACTGCTGAATTATATCTTGCATGATTTCAGTTGAAAGATGGTAGATTTCAGATTATAGATTACGGATTACAAATTGCAGTAATTGGCTAATTGGTGATTGTGTCATTGACTCATTGTTCCATTATTCGATCACTCCAACACTTCATCGTAGTGCTCATTGCTCTACGCTCTACGCCACTTCTTCGCCCTTGAGAGGAACAAAGGAATCATCAAAGAATCGAAAGCGTTGAGTGGCTAAGGGTTCGTAACCATCGGTCGAATACATTCCTGTAATAGGATCAATGGCATACTTGCCACGATATTCTTTGCGAACGATACGATTGAGCATATCAAGAAAAATATCAACATCTTCTTCATTGTTGTAACAGCCAAAACTTGCACGTACCATGCCAGGCAATGAGGGGTTATCGCACCGCGCCGCACGATTCACCTTTTCTTCTTCAGGTGTTACGCCCAGCAGTTTTCGCATATATGGTTGCGCACAAAAATTCCCATTGCGAACACCTATCCCGCCCTCAATACTTAAAATCGTAGCAACGAGTGCATGATCTATTCCATCGATGTTAAACGGAATAACTCCAACTTTGTTCGAAACGTCATCTGTAGGACCGAAGATGCGAACGCCGGGCAACTTCTTCATTTGTCGAATTGCATACGCAAGCAGCTTCTGTTCATGCTCAAAAATAACGTCCATTTCAACAGATTGAAGAATTCTAATTGCTTCTGCAAGCGCAACCGCACCAACAACATTGGGACTACCAGCTTCTTCCTTCTGCGGTAGATTTCCCCACTCAACTTCATCAAGCCCAACATACGAGACAGTCCCACCACCAACAATATCTGGTTTACCAACAGCGAAGAATTCTTTCGGTCCAACTAAAACGCCAATGCCAAACGGTGCATAAATTTTATGGGCAGAGTAGGCAATAAAATCAATATGTCTTGGATCGTCATTGGGCAAAATATT
>DASRUF010000006.1:0-3172 GCA_035655575.1 Bacteroidota bacterium
ATTTATAAAAAAACATTACTCAATCATTCATCAATATCTTTTTCGATGTGTGCTATTTATTCGCTCGCTTGTTCGATCGATAACGTTGAGCTTTGCAGGATTATTTAACACTGCTCGGCGCGAAGAATTATTTTCGCGCTCTCAAGGTTATTGGAATGTCGCTCTGTTAACTATGAAGGCAATTGATGAATAATCTACCATTTGTTTCCATAGTCCTGCCAACGTATCATCGAAAAGGGCAGCTTCTCCGATGTTTTCAAACCTTAGAGCATCAAACGTACCCACGGGATAAATTCGAAGTTATTGTTGTCGATGATGGCTCAACTGATGGTACAGGGGAAGCTATTAAGGAATATCAAAAAAATTCAAAATTGAAATTATCATATTATTACCAAGAATCGGCTGGTCCTGGCGTTGCACGAAATTTAGGAGTTGAGAATGCGGCGGGTGGAATTATCGGTTTTATTGAGGATGATGTTTTGGCAGAGAAAACATGGATCGAATGTGCTGTAAAATATTTTTTATCATCTGATATAGCCGCAGTTGAAGGGAGAACCATGTTTGAAGATTCAGGAAAATCAATCAGGCGTTTTGAATCTGAACAGCGTGTTGGTTTTCTTCCCTGCAACATGTTCATACGAAGAGAAGTGTTCACTTCTCTTGGTAAATTCGATGCAGCATTCTTCGATTCTCGCCGCAACTTGTATTTTCGTGAGGACGCAGATTTTGGTTTTCGATTAATCCAACAAGGATATACATTTAAAGTCGCCGAAGATGTTATCGTTACTCACCCTGATCCATACCCATCGATTGCATCATATTTTCGACATGTGCGCAGGTATTTTTTTGATCCACTATTGTATAAAAAACATCCTATCCAATATCGGAAACTTATTGAGGTTAAAAATATCGGTCCAATTATTATACATCGACCGTTTCATTATCTTTGTTTCGGATATATGTTTGTTGTTGCATGGACGATAGGCGCGGTTTTATTTGGGTGGGGCTGGCATACGGTGGTCGGCTTTTTACTAATGGTATTCACGAGCTTCATGATTCGCTTGCGCTATGAACGAAAGCTAGAAATTTTCAAGCTTTCAAAAACTTTTGCTTTTTTAGTTTTACCTTTCTATTATTGTTATAATTTTCTCCGTGGCTGTTTTCATTTTAAAAGTTGGGGGTCATTATTTTAAGCGATAACTATGCGTAAACGAAGTGCAATCATCATTTTCGAAAAGAACCCGGAAATAACGCGAACAGACCAGGACGAACCGTACGCGGCTTTGCCTTGGGATGAGCTTGAAGCGCTCTTTGATTCATTGCTCGCCGACACGATTGAAAACGCCTGCCAACTTCTTGATACCGACGTATTACTCTACTGCCATCCTTCTAAACTTTCTTCCGAAGTATTATCACCTTTCCGTGAGCGGATTAGACCATACGGGCGACAAGAGAGCTCGCCAGCCGAGCAAGTTCAGCATGCAATTGAGAATGCATTTATCGAGCAATATCAACGTGTCCTTGTATTATTCGATAACCATCCCACGATGAATCCAAAATTTCTCGGTAGAATTATTCATCAATTGGAGATTGAAGATGATTGTGTAGTAATTGGTTTTACAAACGAGGGACGGCTAATATTCATCGCAATGAAAAACGACCATAGTGCTCTTTTTGAGAAAACTGATGTTGATCCATTAACAAAATCCGATACTTTCTTAGAACGGCTGTCGGAATTGGACGTCGTCGTATTTTCCACACCGCCGAGCTATTTTCTCGATTCTGGATACAACATGGCAAGAATGAAGGGAGATTTAGAAGCCTTGGAAGAAGAGAGAATCCATTTTCCACAAAGGGCATTGACAACGTTTCGTATGTTCGATAAAAAGTACCGGTTGAGGAAAATAGTTAGATGAATATTGGTATTTTTGGCGGCACATTCAATCCTCCGCACATGGGTCATCTCATTGTCATCGAAAGTATTCGAGACCAATCGCAGTTCGACAAAATTCTCTTCATCCCTTCATCACAGCCCCCGAATAAAAGAGATCCCTCAATTGCCAGCGCTATGCATCGGTTAACGATGACGCAGCTCGCAGTCCGAGATAACCCTGATTTTGAAGTTTCGGATATTGAAATCCAACGAGGTGGGGTGTCATATAGTATTGATACCGTCAATGCGTTTGTATCAACTAATCCAAAAGCTTCTCTCTCATTAATTTTAGGTGTGGATAATTTAATTGAATTTCCTACCTGGAAATCTCCAAAGGAAATCCTTGCGAAAGCTGATCTTGTTGTTATGAGTCGCCCTGGATTTGATCAACAACACATTAAGAATGAATTCGCACGCCTATCAAAATTTGTTCATGTTCCACCTGTAGGAATATCGGGCACTGAGATACGGCGACGTATTAAAATGGGTCGTTCAATTCGATACCTTGTCCCTAAAGCAGTTGAAGATTATATCCTGTCGCATGGCTTATATAGAGATTGACTTGCGATGGGGGAAAATATTTACTACATTTGACGCGATTTTAATTATAATATCATCAACTTATTACGGATGCTTGCCATGAGAATTAAACAAGTCATGTTCTTTGGGATGATTTTCCTTGTTCTTAATAATTTGTCCTTTAGTCGGGAAAAATATCATCTTCAGAAAAAAACCTTGCCACTTGATCGTGTTCCCAACGTAGCGATGAAGACATCACACAATAGTCGTTATGTTCACAATCAGGTAATCGTCAAGCTGAATTCATCCGTAATTCCATCACAAGTAAGAGGAAAATTTGGAGCTCCCGCACTCGATGAATTTGTTCGGCGATACTCTGTTCAATCCGTTGCGAGGATTTTTCCTCATCACAAATCACCTTCTGCCCAAAGTAATGTCGATTTGACAAAGTTTTTTATATTGAAATTCAATTCTCCAATGGATGCATTCAAAGTTGCAGAAGAGATATCCAACTTACCTGAAGTTCAATATGCCGAACCTGTATTTATTCACAGCATTGATGATATGGCCACGTGTACTCCTCTAGACTCATTACGGTCACAGCAGTGGGCGTTGAATAAAATTCAAGCTGATACAGCATGGTGTATATCAGATGGTGATACATCTGTCATTATTGGAATTGTCGATACAGGTGTTCAGTGGGATCACCCTGACCTCCAA
>DASRUF010000007.1:0-4135 GCA_035655575.1 Bacteroidota bacterium
CTGAAGGAGACTCAAGAGTTAACAAAGGGTCCGAAAAACCATTTATTTGTAATTTTGATAGTGTTCCAATATTGTTTGCAGTATCTGCTCGGAGAGCATACGGCGAACTTGTTAGTCTTCGCCGTGGTGAGAGAACTTGAGCACCTGCTTCTACTTCGAGCCAGTATTGCCTGTCGAATGCTACTCCACTTGTGCTGAGGATGGCATTGAACACTCCTTTACTCACTTGCACACCTCCTAATGATTGTGTCCAAAGTGCTACCCCACCCGTTGAATCCAGATACAATTTGAATGTCATAGAAAGAGTTGTATCGTAAGGTGATCCTGAGGGTTTCGTTAAAAACCCTTGGTGAGTAATTGTCTTTGGGACTTGAGAATAGAGCTGAGAAATCGCAAGGATAATTGCTACGATGAGAAAAATGAAGTATGATTTCATGGTGTACTCCTTCGATAATTTTGTTGAATAAATATTATTATCAACTTAACATATACTTTTAACACTTGCCGCTTTTCATAAATGGGTTGAATACCTTAAGAATAACTTATGACGTTTACCACAACTAATTATAATCCAATAAAGCGATAAAGTCAAGAAAAATGTCATAAATTGCATCAATTAAATGGAAAAAATGGGAACATATGAGTAAATTAATCACACCTCTCTGCTTCTGACCCTATTAAGGCTATTGAGTTTTCAGACCTACTCAAATACGAGGAAAGTATATGATATTATCACGTCGTCTAAAAATTTATGAATCACACCTCAATACCTTGAATTTCTGATTAAATTTATTTAGACTTGTACGGATCATAGACTTTGGACCCTTCGGAAAACCATACCAACCAAGCCACACCACAGCACAACGCTGAGGAGGTTCGCCGTTTAGCAGCGATCATGTTTACCGATATCAAAGATTTTTCGAAGAAAATGCAGGATAATGAATCCTCGACCATGCAAATGCTCGCAACTCATAACTCGATGATGCGTGAAGTCGTTAATAAATATAATGGACACGTCATTAAGACTGTTGGCGATGCATTTCTTGTTTCCTTCGAGAGTGTTCTCAACGCAGTTCAATGTGCTATCGAAGCTCAACAACAATTTCATCAGCATAATTCGAGGGAGAAGGATAGAGAAAAGATAACTGTGAGAATTGGTGTTCACCTAGGGGATGTTATTATAAAGGAAAACGATGTTTTTGGAGATGGAGTAAACATCGCATCGCGTATCCAATCGATGGCTGAACCGGGTGGTGTTAATATCTCGAACAGTGTGTACGATCAGGTCAAGAACAAACTTGATATTCATGTCATCAATCTCGGCGTACCGCAATTAAAAAATATCAAGGAAGCAATCAAGGTCTATCAGGTCATCATCGTCCCAACGGATAAAGCTCGGGGTAAATTTGCTACACGCATTTATGTAACAAAAACTATCCTGAAGCGAAAACGAACTCAGCGAATCCTGGCTCTCTCTACGATTACATTAGGAATTATCACAGGCATTGTAATCTATTTTCTTACCCCTCCACCACCACCAAACTCATTAGCCGTTCTCCCTTTTAGAAATATTGGCGATCCCACAAACGAATACATAGCAGATGGGTTTTCGGAGGACCTAATCACGTACCTTTCATCTCAACTGACTGAAGCGAAAGTGTTGTCACGTGGAAGCACCTTTGAGTTAAAAGGTACTGAAGAATCAGAGAGGTCAATTGCTAAAAAACTCCAAGTGAGATATTTACTTTCAGGTAGTGTTCAAGTAAGCGATGATAACCTCATCGTGAACGCTCGTTTGACTGAACCCGCTGAAGGCTCAACAAGCTGGGCACATAAATTTGAAAAATCAAGAAAAGAAATACTTTCAATTCAACATGAAATTTACCGCAAGATTGCACTTCGGTTCGAAGTAAAATTAGCATCTGAAGCAGGTCTCGCAAAAACATCTAGTGAGGTGTATAATATCTATCTCCGTGGGTTGGACTATGACAGGAAAGAAAGAAAAGAAGATAACCAGTTAGCAATAGCTTCATTCCAAGAGGTTGTTGATAAAGATCCAACATGGGTTCAGGGATACGTGAAGCTTGCCGGCTGTCAATTGTTGAATCTTGAACATGAATGGGACCTTAATGAAAAATGGCTTCTCTTGGCTGAGCAAAATTCGCAAAAAGCATATATGTTAGATTCTACCATGGCTGAAGTCCATTTGCTTCTTGGGAAATTATACATCGTGAAGGGTGAAATAAAAAGAGGTATGGAATATCTTGAACGCTCAATTCAGATTAATCCCAATTTAATGCGAGCGTATATACGACTCGGCAATGAATATCTTCAGCGTTTCAATGACCCCGGTAAGGCAATCTTGTACTACACGAAGGCATACGAATTGGAACCAACCAACCTCAATACTTCTTTAAATCTTGGTGTTGCTTATGCAACTACATATAATTATCCAGAAGCGATTAGATGGTTTCATAGTGCCGCCACTATCAATCCCATCGATGAACGTACTTGGATAAATTTAGGGGTCTTGTATGAACGTATTGCAGTCTATGATAGTGCAGAATTAGCTTATAAAAGTGCGCTGGAAAGAAATCCGAGGAATCCTATGACGGCTGATTTTTTAGGTTCACTCCTTATTCGACAAAATCAATTGGATCAAGCTGAAAAGATACTCTCTTTGACTATGCGTTATCTTCCCGATAACTACAATTTACTTTATCGATGGGGAATTTTGATATATTATAAGGCACAGAAGGACTCTGCTACCCAAATATGGAAATTAGGTTTACGCTTTGCAGAAGCGGGTGCAGCGGAAAATCCAAACGTCGCTCAACACCGACTATTTATGGGTTTGTTCAGTGCTCGTTTAGGATTCAGTGAAAAGGCGATAGAAAACGGTAAGCTCGCTTTTGCGAAAGATTCGTCAGAGGATATCACAGTTGGCATGGCACGCATTTATGCCATTGTCGGTCAAAAACAACAAATGATTGAGTGGTTCAGGAAAGCGAGATCGATGAATCCCGAACACGACGAAGCATATCTTCGAAACGAGATGGATTTCTATAGATTTCACTCTGATCCCGATTTGTTATTTGTTGCCCGACGATAACAACCTAAACGATCAATCTTCACCTCACAACACACATCTTTTTCACACTCTGAAATCTGCTCATTCCTTCATGATCATCAACCACACCTCGAGCATCCAGCCGGTAGAAGTAGACACCACTACTCAAACTCGATGTATTGAATATCTCTGAATATCTCCCAGCTTTATACATCTTTTGGTCTACAAGTACAGCGATCACTTGACCCATGATGTTGTAGATTTTCAAAGTTACAAAAGCATCTTCTGGTAAATCAAAATTGATCGATGTGGAAGGATTGAATGGATTAGGATAATTCTGGTATAAGGAAAATTCCTTTGGTAAAAACTCTGAAGATTCGGACCCAAATCGTAGCATAATTTTTGTATTGGGTTGGAGTAAGGAGACACTGTCTTCTGATTGCAACGAGAAGGCTTTTTCCCCAATTTTAAGAACTGCCTGTAAATGAAGATCTCGTACTTTCCAGCTAATGGATATCGGGTAATCCATGGTTGAAACCAGGATGGGATATTCTTTTGGAATTGTGTCATCATTCATCTCTATCAATCGTCCGATGCATACCTTACATCTAAGGAACTAAAAGGTGGAGAAGGGGGTAGCTCATACCATGATAAATCTAGAGATTGATTTTGGAGTCTGCCAAAATGCAGTTGCTGTTGGGCACCAGAGGCATTCCGAAAATAGAGTGAATTAAGCTTGTCAACATTAATTGAAGTTGCGTCTTTTTTTCTAAGTTTCTGAAATCCCGATACATTCATGATCAACTGTCCCGATGCATTCATTTTGACCCAGTATGCCCGTAATGGTAATAGAGTGTCTGCTGTGAAGTACCCCGTTTCATTATCATATCCAAAAAATGCTGTCGCAATGTTACCTTGGGGAATCGAGCCTACATTTGTCGCTGCAATTGGAAAACTGAGTGTTCCCACCATGTTCCATTTACTGTCGACATCAACCGTATCGATTGATCGTTCATCTCCCACAGCCACGTAGCTACTCTGGTTGGGAAATTTCATCCAATATCC
>DASRUF010000008.1:0-11281 GCA_035655575.1 Bacteroidota bacterium
AGTTCAACAAGTGTTTTCACAATTAATGAGATAATGAATCAGGAATTCCCCGGTAGGTCATTTTACAAATTTTACTCGCTTTTAAAACAAACCACGTTAATGGGAGTTGTCACACCTGGAAACTAATAACAACCTTGAACGTATCTCCCATTTTCATCTCACACTAAAACTCTTAGGAGGAAGTATGGAATATCGATATCCCCGTCTATTAACTATTATCCTGTCAATGTTTTTTGCTGTCAACACTTACGCCTTGGATGACGGAGGACAAGGTCGGGTAGCAGCACCGCTTATCAAGAACAAAGCACAGTTACCTAGGGTTATGAGGGACACAGAGCTCCGAACCATCGGTAAGTTGAGTCCCTTATCAAATAAATCACGTGATGAGATACTAAAGTCTTCAAAGGTGATAGTGCCACGCAATAAGGTGGCGGGTCCACCGATTCCCGCGGGGACGTATTCAATACCTTCGAGTGCATACCCAACGGTTACTGCTGCTGTGAACGCGGTGAACTCTGATGGTATTGCTGGCAACGTTGTTTTTGAATTGACATCGACGACTGCTTATACTGAAAATCCACTCTTTTTTGGTGGCTCATATCCGGGTGCTGGCACTTTTAATGTTACAATCAAGCCGGCTGCAGGTGTTGCCGCCACAATTGAATTCGTTTCATACTTTGTTAATGGTAAAGGAATCAGTTTTGCCGGTGCAGATAATGTTACGATCGATGGTGTGAACACTGGTGGTGCGAGTTTGACACTCAAATATTCATCAACGGGTACTTTCCCAACAAACGATGCGTTCGCCGCTACAATCTACGTAACTGGTGGGTCCAATAATGTCACTATTAAGAACGCCAATATTCAGGGCCAGATCGTTGGTGCTTATGCGACACAGACCGAAGGTCGTCCTGCCGTGTTTGTTTGGTATGGTGCAGCCGATGCGGCTGGCAACAGCAACATCACCGTTGACCATTGCACAATTACAAATGCAACGTATGGGATCAAGTGCTTGGACGAAGCTCTAGTCGGTTCAGGTCCCATGAGTTTTACCTATAACAACATAGGCGGAGCATTTGGTGAAAAAGTTGGTCAGGCAGCACTATTTGATGCCGTGCTAGGTTTGCATTATGACAACAACGTCGTCGACGGTATTGAATTCAATGACTGGTATTGGAACGTTGGTCCGACGGAATGGGACTATGTGGCGACCTTTGGTGGTTTTGACGCAGGTTCCTCATTCTTCTACGCTTTCGGTCAGCCAAGCGGTGGTCACGTGTATAATAGCGATTCAGCATCTACTATCGCAAACAACTATGTTAAAGATGTCCATCAAAATTATACCGATGGTTTTCCATTCATCATTTATGGACTTCTCGTGCGCGTTGGCGATGGGCCAAAAATTTATAACAACAGAATCACAGGTATTGCAACGACCGACCTCGATGGCCTCATAAGAGGTATTCGCAGTGAGGCGCAGGCATCGCACAACTCGGTTCGTCTCACAGGCGCCCTGCTTACCGCACAAGGTTCCCAGTGCATGCTCGCTGCGGGTGGTACGATGAGGAACAACGCATTATCCAATGAGATGACCGGCGGATCGTCGTCAACAAGACGCGCTGTGGGAGCAACCCCTGCGGGTACTTCTAACGGTAATGCAATGTACTCTACCGGTCAAATCAGCTCGCTGGCAACACTTGCTGATTACTTAGCAACAGGAAAGGATGCCAATAGCTGTTTCGCACCCGTGAATTTTACGTCTGATCTGCACGTTGACAATGCGTTTGCTTCATCAGCAAATAATACTGGTGTGGCTGGTGTATTGACTGCAAATGATATCGATAATGCAGCACGCAGTGCAACCACTCCCGATGCGGGAGCGGATGAATTTACAGGCGTTAATGCAGCGGCTGATGTCGCTGTTGCGGGCAATTCAGCCCCAAGCTCACTTGGAACTGGAGCGGGTCTGCCCGTTGATCCAAAAGTTACACTGAAAAATAATTCTCAATCTCCCGCTGCTGCTGTTACTGTGAAAGTGACAATAAAAGATGGAACATCTGCTACCGTCTATAGCCAGACAGCATCAACAACGTTGGCTGCGTTAGAATCCCAAGTCGTAACCATGCCAACGTGGTCGGGACCGACATCGAATGCTACCCATACGATGTATGACACAATCACTGTTGGTGGTGGTGCAGATGCGGCAAACGATGTTTATTCACGAAGCCAATCAATCGTGCCGCTTTATACCCCGCCATACTCGACTAACTTTAATGACGCGACGGCACGGACGGGCTGGTTGGGAACAGGCGATTTTTCTACTTCATCGGCATTTACAAAACTCACTGGACCTCGTGATGCAACTGCATGGGTAACGAGAGCTGGTGCGCCGGGAGCTGCTCTGTATACCAACGCAACCCTAAGCACTGTTCTGAGTCCATTTTTTACCACTCCCGCTTCCGGTAATCTCTATGTTGGATTTTACCATAGCATCAACACTGAGGCGTCGTGGGATAGGAGTATCTTCCAATTCTCGCTCGATACGGGAAAGACATGGAAAGATGCAGGAACACTCAACGATCCAAATGGTATTAACTGGTATGCAACGACAACGTATAAAAACGCTGCAGGTTCTGCTGCTGATCCTGATTGTTGGGATCAGGTTACAGCAGTTAGCTTGGGATTCCCTGAAGTACCAGGTCAAATGCCTGTAGGACAATGGACGAGCGATGGAGATTGTGGTGGTGCTGCTACCCCAGAAGGACCGTTCGGGTGGATATATGTTCAACTGAAAATTTCAGCAGCACATCCAACTATCATGAATAAACCGATGGTACGTTTCCGATATGTCAGTTTTGCTGATGCCGGTGCCCATTTTGATGGTTGGGCAATGGATAATTTCTTTATTAATGATGTTGGAAATCCAAGCCTTGGTTCTATCAGCGGTATCAAATATAGCGACCTCAATGGCAATGGCTCGAAAGAAGCTTCTGAGCCTGGTACCTCTGGTGTGAAAATTTACCTTACTGGTTCAAAAACCGATTCAGCAACAACAGATGGAACAGGCGCATATAGTTTTGCGGGCTTGTTGGCTGGTGCTTACAATGTAAGCGAAATACCTGCGGCAGGAGTCGCGATTACTCAACCAACAACAGGTTCCTATTCTATTCTCCTCGGACCCGGTGATATTCTCACGGGCAAGGATTTCGGTAACTTTACTGGCGGTATTTATGGTAAGAAATATCGAGATGATAATATGAGTGGAACGAAACAAACATCTGAACCTGGTTTGAGTGGCTGGGTGTTTGAAGCACATAAAGATTCACTAAATGGACCGCTTATAAATACAGGAACATCGGATGCCAACGGAGATTACTACTTAGGTGTTGGTTCAGGAAAATGGTGGGTGAAGGAAGTTGTCAAAGCTGGATGGAAGGTAACTGGACCGAGCACGGGTTACTACGCAAACGTGAATGTAGATAGTGGTGCTGGTGCAATTGTCACCGGAAAGGATTTTGGTAACTTCGGGTTTGGTACGATCCGAGTTGAACTCACGGTTGACCTTGATGGAGATGGTATCAAGGATGCGGGTGATGTTCTACCATTACCTTCAGGAGACAATGGTACGTTTACACTATCGAAGAACGGGGTAGCCGTCAAATCGGTTGAAGTCGGGAATGGTACCGCAGCATTTACTTTCGATAGTCTCGAACTGGGAACGTACCAGGTTGCAGAAACAGCAGTCTCTGATGGTTGGATACAAACGTTAGGTGGTACTGATGTTACGTCTGTTTTTGCAAGTAGTGTGCGTGATACCGCAAAATTCCTTAATTTTTATCTAAATACGATTTCGGGTCAAAAATTCCGTGATCTTGATTCTAATGGAGTCAAAGATGCGGGTGATCCTGGTGTTAAAGGATGGGGTATCAAACTAACAAGGGTATTTGGGACAGATACGACATTCAGCCAGACCCTTACCGATTCTCTTGGTAATTACATGTTTGCTGATCTCCACCCTGGTAAATATACGGTTGCTGAGTTATCTCAAGTAGGATGGACACGGACATTCCCAACAGCTCCAGGCACCTATACAATAACTGCTAACGGTGCGAAACAGCTATCAGTCCAGATCAATAGGAATTTTGGTAACTACTGTCTCGGTGATTGTCCTGTGGTTGGTGTCATTGAGGAAAAGATTATACCAACAGAGTATGCTTTACGGCAGAATTATCCGAATCCATTCAATCCTCAAACAAATATTGTGTTTGATGTACCTGAGAATTCATTTGTTCAATTGAAGGTATTTAATGTGATAGGTCAGGAAGTTGTCACACTTGTGAATGAATTTAAACAAGTCGGTAGATATACAATCTCACTTGATGCGGCACAGTTGCCGAGTGGCGTGTACTTCTACAAGCTTGATGCTAAAGGTGCGACATCATCCAAAGCGCCGTTCATCGATATTAAGAAGATGTTGCTCATGCGTTAAGATAAGCTGAGCGGTTTTTATCAAAGCCGACCTGTGATTACAGGTCGGCTTTTTTATTTATTTTTTGCATCTCACTCCCTTCTTTACTACATTCTTTTCAAGAAAATTTCAATCCTATGTCACTAATGGTAAGCATATCAGGTATTCGGGGGATTGTTGGTGAAAGTCTCACACCTGATATCATTGTAAATTATTCCGCTGCATTTGCACAATATTGTCAAAGAGGTCCGATTGTTATTGGAAGAGATGGTCGATTAACTGGAAAGATCATTGGTAACATCGTTTCTTCAACGCTTCTTTCAATGGGGTGTGATGTCATTGCATTAGGTATTGTGCCTACGCCGACAATTCAAATTGCCGTTGAAAAATTAAATGCTGCTGGTGGGATTTCGATCACAGCAAGCCATAATCCCATGCAATGGAATGGATTAAAATTCCTCAGTAATACTGGCATGTTCTTAGATTTACAGGAATTTTCACAATTCTTTGATATTACCAAGTCAAAACACTTCCAATATGTTAAGTGGGATACCCTCGGCAAACATGTATTCGACGAATCGTTCATCAAGAAACATATTGATATGGTCGTTGGCTTACCTTACGTCCAAACTGAGCAGATACGAAAAAGGAAATTTAGAGTAGTCGTGGATTGTATTAATGCGGCTGGCGGCGTAATCGTTCCGCAATTGCTTCGTGAATTGGGTTGTTATGTCGTTGAGATGAATTGTGATGTCGGTGGTGTCTTTGCGAGAAATCCAGAACCTCTACCCGAACATTTAGGTGAAGTGTGCGATCGCGTCAGAAAAGAAAAGGCGGATCTTGGAATCGTAGTCGATCCTGATGTTGATCGACTTGTGATTGTTACTGAAAAAGGGGCGCCGTTCGGTGAAGAATACACTATTGCATCAATTACGAAACTTATTCTTGAGAAAAATAAAAATTGGATTACGGCCAAACGGAAGCCACTTGTTGTTGTGAATTTATCCACGACAAAAGCCGTTGACGCAATTGCTCAAAGTTATGGTGCGCAGGTTGTTCGAACACCCGTTGGTGAGATCAATGTTGCTCGTAAAATGAAGGAATGTGGGGCTGTAATTGGTGGCGAGGGAAGTGGAGGCGTAATCTTACCAGATGTCCATTATGGCAGAGACGCGATTGTTGGCATTGGTTTATTCTTACAAATGTTAACTGATCATGGTGGCACTGTATCTGAGTTCAAAGCATCTCTGCCGCAGTTCTCAATGATAAAAACAAAAGTTGAACTTGAAAATCATGATGCGGAGAGTATCTTAAAACTGATTCAAGAACGTCATAGTCGCAATGGGGATATTAATACTGATGACGGCTTGCGTATCGATTTTAAAGGTTCATGGGTTCATATGAGAAAATCCAATACGGAACCGATTATTCGTATTATCGCAGAAGCCTCGACTCCAGAGCAAGCTCAATCACTCATCGACAAATTCAAAAATGATATAACTAAGCTGGGGGAACGTCTATGACGTTGTGTAAAGTTACGGGAACCATTGTTGCGACTCAGAAAAATGAACACCTCAAGTCGCAAAAAATTCTTATCGTTCAACCGATCAATCTTGATGGAAATATTCTTCCAACAAGTAGAGATTTTTTAGCACTTGACTCCGTTGATGCTGGTGTTGGTGATATTGTTCTCGTCATTCAAGAGGGTCAAGGTGCAGCACAGGTTCTCAAGAATAGTAAAATTCCTGTCCACTCTGTAATCGTTGCTGTGGTTGATGGATTAGATGTCCCATAGGATATGGATGGAGGCTGTTAATGATTTCCCTGTTTGATTTGCTTGTTCTCTCTCAGATTCCTAACATCGGTCCCCATCGCTTACGCAATCTGGTAACACATTTCGAACAATCTTCAAATATTTTTCAAGCATCCGCACGGGAAATTGCTACAGTCGATGGATTCAGTAAAAAACTTGCAGTCACTTGCGTACAGTATTTTCGAAATTCACAACTTGATGAAGCGAAGCTATTTGCTGAACGTCAGCTTTCCAAGCTCAATAAAATCGAAGGGGATTCGATTACGTACTGGGATAAGAACTATCCTGAGTCGTTGAAAAAAATTTATGATGCACCTCCTTGGCTATTCGTTCGCGGAAAAATGAGATCTGAAGATAAATATGCGCTCGCAATTATCGGTACACGATCGCCAAGTGAATATGGGTTGGTGATGACTGAACGATTCTCCCAAGAATTGGCAAAGCTCGGTATTACTATTGTGAGTGGACTTGCGAGAGGGATTGACACAATGGCTCATCAATCGGCAGTTAAAACAGGCGGGAGAACGATTGCTGTTATTGGCTCAGGATTAGATATCATCTACCCACCTGAAAACAGAAATCTTTCGGAAAGAATTGTACAGCATGGTGCGATTATTACTGAATTTGAGATGGGGACCAAACCCGACGCGGGGAATTTTCCTCGACGTAACAGAATTATTAGTGGATTATCGCTTGGTGTACTTGTAGTTGAGACGGATGTTAATGGTGGGGCGATGATCACTGCTTCGATGGCTCTTGATCAGAACCGTGAGGTCTTCGCATTACCCGGGAATATTGGCGCTAAAAAGAGTAGGGGGTCCAATGCTCTCATTCGGGATGGGCGTGCCAAATTAGTTGAGTCAGTTGATGATATCCTGCTAGAACTTTCATCAAAATTACGTCCGTTGCTCAAGGATTCCACTCGTTCAGCCAATAGGCCTGCTCCAGAGTTGACGTTGTTCGAAAAATCTGTTTATGATGTTTTATCAGATGAACCTCGTCATATCGACGTGATCGCTGAATCTGCGAAAATTTTGACTTCAGATGCTCTTGTTCACCTCCTAAGTTTAGAGTTTAAAGGATCAGTTAAACAGTTGCCAGGTAAATTATTTATCAGGGTGTGATCGAATCGATAGACTTGGGAAGAATTCAATTGTCAGCGATCGCAGGGTAGAATTTTGATGTTATGTGAGAATAATTATTCTTTCTAAATTTTTCTCTTTCAAAAAACTTTAGTATTATACCTTGTCATGGCAACCGTAGGCGAAGCACTTGTTGATGAAGCGATAGCAAATGAGTACTTCGCATGCGATGTTCTGAATTGCAAAGGCGCTTGCTGTACAATTCCCGGTGAACGTGGTGCTCCACTCGAGGCCAATGAAATACCCGCGATTGAACAAGCGGTCCCATTCGTAAAAAAATATCTTTCGGAAAATCATCTACGAGTAATTAATCAAAGTGGATTTTTTCAATATGAAGATGGACATTATAGTACCGTATGTTTTGACGAGCGAGAGTGTGTTTTTGTTTTTTACGACGGGGACATTGCCCGGTGTGCTCTGGAGAAAGCATTCATTCAAGGTGAAACGGATATCCGTAAGCCGCTTTCATGTCACTTGTTCCCAACGCGGGTTTATGGAAATAACCACGTGCGTTACGAGCCACTATCAGAATGTTCTGCAGGGATGAAGTATGGTAAGGAACAAAATATATCCTTGAATGAATTTTTAAAAGATGCCCTTATTCGAAAATTTGGGGTTCGATGGTATGAAATATTCAAACAATTTCTTCATGATCACAAAGGACAAGATAAGTCAACCGGTTGTTAATCGATAGCCACTCATGCTAAATATCACTCAGCGACAAACATTGCAGCAGAAGATGACACCCCAGCAGGTACAATACCTGCAGCTTCTTCAGTTACCTGTCCTTGCTCTCGAACAACGGATTAAAGCTGAACTCGAAATGAATCCATTATTGGAGGAGGGGGACGATGCGGACACGACTAAAGATCAAGAAGAAGGAGCGATCGAAGGTGAGATGACTGATCTTGCCACGGGAGAACGTATCGAAACGAAAGAAGAATCGTCTCAAGATGATGGCTATACATTCGAAGATTTTATGAATGACGACCTGAGTGGGTATAAGGTAGGTTTTTCTGATAGAGATAATGGTGAACGAGAAGAATTTCCACAACCTGCGGAAGTCACAGTTACACAACGAATAGTAGATCAGATTCATTTTCTCGATCTCTCTCCTGAAGAAGATTTGTTGAGCATTGAGATTATTGGTAGCATCGATGAGGATGGGTATCTTCGAAGGGAATTAGAGCTTATCGTTCAGGATGTGAATATGACTCACAAGGTTTCTGTTACGATAGAACAGGCAAATGAAGTCTTGAAAAAGATACAACGACTTGACCCGCCCGGAATAGCAGCGCGAACTCTCCAAGAATGCCTTATTGCCCAATTGGAAGTCAGTGATTATCCATCGGACGCAAAAGGAATTGCTCTTCGTATTCTAGAAAAATATTTTGACGAGTTTTCGTTAAAGCACTATGAAGAATTATCGAAGAAACTGAATATATCGATAGATCGATTGAAACCAATTATTGAAATCATTCAGAAATTGAATCCAAAACCAGGTGAGGGCCAATTCACTGCGCAGCAAAATTATGTTATTCCCGATTTTACGATTGAACATGTCGATGATGAATTTATTGTTCTTTTGAATGATAAAAATGTTCCCCCTCTCCGAATAAACAAGGGTTACAAGCAGCTCATGGCACGGCGTATGAAAAACGGTATCGCGGATGATGTGAAGAGTTTCCTTCGTAAGCGATTCGAATCAGCGAAGTGGTTTGTTGCCTCCATTAATCAGCGTCGAGATACCATGCTGAAAGTGATGCGCGCTATTGTTGGCAAGCAAATGGAATTTTTTGAAACGGGGGAAAACCTTAAACCTATGATCTATAAAGACATTGCTGAGATCATCGGGATGGATATATCGACAATCAGTCGAGTCGTCAATGGAAAGTACGTGCAAACGGAGTATGGTGTATATGAGCTGAGACATTTCTTTAGCGATAAAATAACTACAGCAACAGGTGAAGAAATATCGAATAAAGAGGTGAAAAAGATGATCAAAGAAATCATTGAAAATGAAAATCCCGAACATCCTCTCAGCGATGACCGAATAGCCGAAATGCTGAATAACAATCATTTGAATATCGCACGCCGAACTGTTGCCAAGTATCGTGAAGCGATGAAAATGCCCGTCGCACGATTGCGGCGTAAAATTTAACTTTCTCACAGCGGAACAATATGCCACAAATCATCCATTCA
Organism: Bacteroidota bacterium; assembly: GCA_035655575.1. Lineage (GTDB taxonomy): Bacteria > Bacteroidota > Ignavibacteria > UBA10030 > SZUA-254 > DASRUF01. The sequence continues at coordinate 9,626 of DASRUF010000008.1, forward strand.
ACAACTGTTCTTGGACTCACGCACAATGGACAAACTGTCATTGGAGGTGATGGACAGGTCACAGTTGGAAATACAATCATGAAACAAGGCGCCAGAAAAATCAGGAAAATTTACAATGATTCTGTCCTTACAGGTTTTGCCGGTTCTGCGGCGGATGCTTTTACTCTCTACGAGCGCTTTGAAGATAAATTGCAGCAATATCATGGTAATCTTCTTCGAGCCGCGGTTGAATTGGCCAAGAATTGGCGAACGGATAAGTATCTACGCCAACTCGAAGCATTGCTTGCTGTCCTGAACAAAGAGCAAGCCCTCGTAATTTCTGGAACGGGTGAAGTTATTGAGCCAGATGATGGGATCATCGCGATTGGATCAGGCGGGAATTTTGCATTAGCTGCCGCAAGAATGTTGGTGAAACACACGAACCTATCGGCTATCGATGTCGTCAAACAATCGTTGGAAGTCGCGAGCGATATCTGCGTGTACACCAATAAGAATATTGTAGTTGAAGAGTTGTAGCTCAAGACCGATTTACGAAACTGGTATTATCAAAAAGGAATCGATGAATAGGAAAGTTAAAAAGGAACCTTCTCGTGAATTAACACCGAGAGAAATCGTTCAAGAACTCGATCGTTACATTGTTGGTCAACGCGCTGCTAAAAAATCTGTGGCGATTGCAATCCGTAATCGCTGGCGGAGATTACAGACTCCTGAGCCGATGCGGGAAGAAATTATGCCTAACAATATTATCATGATAGGGCCTACGGGCGTTGGCAAAACTGAAATTGCACGTCGGTTGGCAAAATTGGTTAATGCGCCGTTCTTAAAGATTGAAGCGAGTAAGTTCACGGAGGTGGGGTACGTTGGTAGGGATGTTGAATCGATTATTAGGGATCTGACAGAATTTTCCGTCAGCATGTTAAAAGCTGAAAAGACCGCTGAGGTACAAGAAAAAGCAGTACGATTGGCCGAAGAGAAGATTCTCGATATCTTGGTCCCTCCTCTAAAACGGAAACAACCTGTCGAAGTCGGAGTCGCGCAGAATGAAACTATGGAAATAGACGACAATAGAATTACTCGTGAAAAATTTCGTGAAAAGTTTCGTGCAGGTGAGCTCGAGGAACGCACGATTGAGCTCGATATCACCTCGGCTCAGCTTCCCCCTATGCAAATCTTCGGTCCGGTCAGTATGGAAGAGATCGGAGTCAATATTCAAGAGATGTTCGGAAATATTATGCCGAAGAAGACAAAGAAACGAAAGATGACAATAGCGGAAGCGAGAGTTATTCTATTACAGGAGGAATCCCAGAAGCTGATTGATACTGAGGCAGTCGTTAAAGAAGCCCTGAATCGGGTTGAAAATTCCGGAATAGTTTTTCTCGATGAGATCGACAAGATAGCGGGAGAACGTGGTCGGAGCGTTGGACCAGATGTATCTCGCGAAGGTGTACAGCGTGACCTTCTTCCAGTTGTTGAAGGGACAACCGTATTAACGAAATATGGAATGGTGAAATCCGACCATATTCTTTTTATTGCTTCGGGTGCCTTTCATGTATCGAAACCCTCCGATCTCATACCAGAGCTTCAGGGGAGATTTCCAATTCGTGTAGAGCTCGAAAGTCTGAATGAAGACGATTTTGTAAAGATTTTGACCCACCC
>DASRUF010000009.1:0-9210 GCA_035655575.1 Bacteroidota bacterium
GAATGTCATTCTAACAAATAGACTATCACCAGGCGATAATGTTCCAGCTGTATCACTGAGAGTGAGCCACTGTGGAAAAACGGGATCAGAGCTTCTGATCGAAAAGGTTAATGGTATGAAACCACTGTTTTTGATTTTCAAACTATCGTCTTTTGTATCACCAGAATCCATGTCGGCGACAATGGTGAGAGGGGTGACCTCGATGGTGGGTCCGAGTGTTTGAAGCGTCACAGCGACATCGTATGGAGTTTGCCCCGAATCATTACTAAGAATACTGACCGTTCCATTATAGGTAGTCCATTGGCTCAACAACGCAGCATCGACTGTAAAATTGATGAATGTTGAATCGAGAGGTTGAATGCTTCCTGTATCCTCACTGACAGTCAGCCACCCAGATGGTGGCGTTGCTGAGATTTCATAGATTAATGTGGTATCTCCGTTGTTTCTGATTTTTACCGAATCCTGGCGTGATCCGCCCGGAAGAAGTTCATATGAAAAATTTGTCGGTTGGGCAATGACATAAGGACCAATTCTTGGGACGTTTCCACTCATGATGAGTGATACATGTTGAGGTGCATCAGTGAGCGTACTCTTGTGTGTAATTTTTACGAGATGCACCCCTCTCTCAGGGTTTTGGATATACACCTGCTCGACGTTATCTCTAATGTTATCGGCTGTTGTGGCTGGTGATGATGGTGACGTAGGGTCAAGTATCCATGGGAAATAGTATGTTTGATCCTTTTCCCTAATGATTCTAAGGTCGACGTCATTTTTTAACATTATGGTTGGGGGATCCAATGCTGGCGCGACTGGTTGTCCCGGCGGATCGGTCCAGCAAATTGTAGCCCTAAGAGGTTCAAGTCCTGTTGAACTTACGGAAATCAGAATTGAATCTCCCTGGTTCAAGATCAATTCACGAATATGTGAATTCGGTCCATCAATGCTATCAAGACTCATCAATTGAACAGCTTTCAAAGTATTCATTAATCCCCAACCATTGGTATAATCTGGTCCGGGGTTTGGGCCCGCCTCATCCGCAGTGTGTAAAATAATTGCTTTGAGGGTTGATGATAGAAGGGGTGAAGTACCGTGAAGATTATTTTGATGTTCGAGAAGTAACCCGATCGAACCAGCCACGTTGGGTGAAGCCATCGAGGTTCCACTCAGTGTGCCATAGTCATTATCGGCAGATTCAAGTGTAGAATTTAAGCTTACACCATTTGCTACGATATCGGGTTTTATCCGTCCGTCGTCAGTAGGACCCCAACTACTGAATGAGGACATCACGACACCCCCTGGAGTGGTATAACCATTAGGTATATCATTTACTGCCCCAACTGTAAGGACGTTTTTTGAAAGACTCACATCGCTCAAACAATCGTATCCTAATGGCGCACAATCTTTATTTCTTGCAACCGTTTGTAAGACCCATTGTGAGCCATTCCAAACCCAGTGCTCGACCGTTCCGTTTGGTCCTTCGTTGCGATCGTTACCGGCAGAGTTAACTATCAAATAATATGGTGCATTTTGAGCAACAAGATCCCATGCTTTCGCAGATGCGTCATAGAAACCGAATGTATAATCTTCAATCGGACTTATAATGGGTTCCCCCCACCATGCCCATCGATTATCGCCACGTGAATCAAAGTCCCAGCCACTGATAAATCCATATGAATGGTTTGAGACACGCAATCCAAGGTTTGCCTGGGATGCCATTTCTGCAGCATCGTTGTTCCAATCGAAAGCATTTAGGAAAGCTTGGTATGACATTCCCTGTGCCGATGCCACAACGCCTGAAGCAACCATGGTTCCGGCAACGTGTGTTGAATGAAAATTATTGGTTCCCTGCGTTGATGTTACCCTACCACCAAACTCCTGATGTGTAGTTCTAACCTTTCCGGCATCCCATTCACCGAGTGCAATTCCATTGCCTGTCAAGGAAAATCCAAACCCTCCCGCGGGCCATACTTTGTTTGTTGAGATAGTTTTTGCAGCGTTCAGATTATCGGTTTTATAATAAAGAGGGCGACCATTTTCAAACCGTTGAAGCTCAATTGTTGTTCCATCCGTTCGATCCAACCGAATTGGCATGTTGAGAGCGCGCGCGAGTGATTCAGCATGTACTCGTTCAGCTTGCCACTTCTCTCCACGTTGTTTTGAAAATTGTTCGAGCCATGTCTGGGATAATACTCTTAACGAAAAGAAGGTTGTAAAAATTAAGAGTTTCAATGTCATCGAATGGAGAGATTTCATAAAATTTGATTGTGGGGTCTAAGATGAGAACTTCGATTTAATTGTGATGCAATAATCTACCAAAATCTGCTTTCTTTAACAAGCTTTTTCTTGATTTTAGTCAGCTTTTATTCGACTTTTTGATTCTAATCAAAAATTGTTATATTTTGAAATTAAAATTGGCTTATCAAATTGATAAATTAATGATCAATCAAGAGCAAGACCCTCTACAAAGACAAAACCAATTTACGCCCCCTCCTCAAGTGGAACAACCCACTCCCACAAAACCTGAACAGAAGAAGGATAATCGGATTGATCAATCGAGGAGGCGATCACCCACTCGCCAATCGCCTAGGCAAAAGTTTCAGGATGTCCGTAAAGATGTTTCAATTATCATCCCGCTCTATAACGAAGAACTCTCTTTACGTGAGCTTTATGAGAAAATCAAAAGTGTGGTTAGTCGGCTGGGTCGGTTTGAAATACTTTTTATTGATGATGGAAGTACTGATAACTCTATGCGAATACTCCATGATATTCGCAATCGAGATCGGCGAGTAAAAATCATTCGGTTCCGCCGAAACTATGGAAAATCTGCTGCACTCTCGGTTGGATTTCATCACGCAGAGGGTGATATCGTTGTTACAATGGATGCAGATCTCCAAGATGATCCGAATGAAATTCCGAATCTTGTTCATGAATTAAAGAAAGGCTACGATTTAGTCTCTGGCTGGAAAAAGAAGCGGAGAGACCCAATCACGAAAACAATCCCGTCTCGTTTTTTTAATTTTGTTACAGCCCAGCTGACCGGAGTCAAAATCCACGATATCAATTGTGGCTTGAAGGCGTATCGTAAAGAAGTCGTCAAAGAGGTTAAGGTATACGGCGAGCTTCATCGCTACATTCCTGTGTTAGCGCATTGGCTTGGGTACAAGATTAGCGAGGTTCCCGTTCTCCATCATTCTCGCAAGTATGGAAAAACAAAATTTGGTCTCGGCAGATTTTGGAAAGGTTTTCTCGATTTACTCACAGTTATCTTTACAACTCGTTATTTTGCTCGACCGCTTCATTTGTTCGGATTTTGGGGAATTCTCTTTGTTATCATCGGAGTTGTCATTGATCTGTATCTGGCGATCTTGAAATTTACTGAAGGAATGGCTCTGAGTAATCGTCCGCTTTTTTTCGCTGGTATCCTTCTCATTATTGTTGGTGTACAATTTGTTTCCATCGGGCTTCTCGGTGAAATGCTTTCCAAAACCCGTCAAACAGCGGATAAGGAATATTCAATCCGGGAGATTTGGAAATAAATTTTTACGATGTCAAGTTTAATCCTTCCGAAACAAAAATTCTTCATTTCTAACTGGACAAAGGAGACAGAGCTTGTTGTTCTTGGGATAAGTTCTATCGGTGGTTTTTTTTTAAGACTGTATGTTATTCAGTTTCATCCCTTTGTCAACTTCGATGGTGTATACTATATCAATTACTTTCGGGATGTTCATTGGCAATCGGTATTTCATCCGGGGTATCCATTAAGCATTGAGTTGGTTCGGCTTTTTATTAGTGATGGTGTTTTTGCAGCACAGATAGTATCAGCTGTCTTCGGTGCCTTGCTTCCAATTCCCTTGTACTATGTTGGTCGTCATTACCTCAATTCATGGATGGCATTCATGATGGTGATGATAGCTGTCATGAATCCCTTGATGGTTCGTTTCAGCGCCCTGACGATGTCAGAAGCACAATTCATCTTCTTTCAGCTATGTGCATTTCTTTTCTATTTGAAACGGAATCCTATTGCGCTTGGAATTTCGAGTGGTTTAGCGTACCTCACACGACCGGAAGCATTAGCATTCGTTGGAGTTTTTTTACTTTATGATGGTATTAAACAACGAGCATGGAAATTTGTGAGTCTTGTTTGTGTCAGTTTTATTCTTTGTGCGATCCCGTATATAGTCTATGTTGGTGTGAGTTCAGGAGAATGGACCCTCTCGCCAAAGACCATGAATATTCGTGTATGGGAACAAGATTGGAGATCCAATGTAGCAGGAGAAGCATCGAACACACCTGAACAAACTGTAGCTATGCGAGCAGAATCGAGCATAAAGAATTATCCTGAGAGGTTTATTGCTTACATAGATTTGTTGTTGGTTTTTGGAGGAATCCCGCTCTTCATCCTCGCTGTTATTGGAATGGCGCGTTACCGAAACATCTTGCTTGCAGGAATTGTTATGTTTTTGTTTTTACCGTTGTTCGGTTTGCTGACAATCGATCGTTTTGTAGTACCGTACATCCCGTTCCTCGCAATCTTTGCAATGTTGACGCTTGATTATTTTCGGAAGGATCTTGTCAAGCTTCTCGGTATCGCAATCGTTATTCTTGGGTATATATCGACAACTTGGTACGCATTATCTCCTGAAGAAGGGACTGAAGAATTTTGCCGAGCAGGTGTTGCAATGAAGTCACTAACTCATCATGGAGATATTTTTCTTGATAGGAAGCCATACACTGCTTTTTATGCGGGTGGGCGGTATGAATTTATACCCAATGATCCTCTCGATAGTATCATCGCTTATGCAAAAAGGATTCGTGCAAAATATCTTGTCATCAGCGCGCGAGTTGTTCGGGTTTTCCGTCCTCAACTTGCCGGTCTCTTATATGAAGATTCTACGGTCCAACGGTACAATCTACGAACAGTCTATCTCGATGGATTAGAAACGGGCTATGGAGTTCGTGTGGTCGGAATTGCATACTAAAATTCAGGGAAAAAAAATATCATGAAAATTTCTATCGATGATTTAAAATACGATTGCCGTTTTTTTCGTGGTGATGTCCCGTGCAAGCCGCATAAAGATCATGGAGTCCATTGTATCGATAACAACGGGAGTGATTGTGGGTATTACAATCCGGTGAAACAGAAGATTCTTATTATAAAATTGGGAGCAATCGGTGATGTCATAAGGACAACGCCTCTTTTAAGAAAACTTAAGGAAGATAAACCAGACGCAGAAGTTTGGTGGCTCACTCATACGCCGGAAGTTATTCCAAAAAGTGTCGACTACATCTTATCTTTCACTCCACAGACTATCACAACCCTCCAAGCAACACCTTTTGATAGTATTTACAACCTCGATAAAGATAAAGAAGCGTGTGCGTTGACATCTCTCCTTACTGCGCAGACGAAACATGGTTTCACAATTCGAAACGGTAAATGTGTGCCAATAAATCATCTTGCAGAGCACAAATACTTCACAGGTGTGTTTGATGATCTCAGCAGAACAAATACAAAAAGTTATCAGCAAGAAATTTTTGAAATCTGTGGATATACTTTTTCAGGCGAGAAGTATATTATGCCCGAAGTAACAGGTTATCTGTGGAAGATTCCAAAACGGAAAAAAATTGTCGGTCTTAATACTGGGTGTGGAGGAAGATGGACCTCACGTCTTTGGCCCGATGCGTATTGGGTTGCGCTTGCAAAAAAATTAAGGAAGGCAGGACACATCCCTCTCCTTCTTGGTGGTGAGCAAGAGCATAAAAAGAATCAACGCTTAAGCAAGCAGAGTGGAGCATTATATTTAGGTCATTTTCCCCTCGATCGATTCATGGACGAAGTGAATCAATGTGACCTTGTAGTTACCGCAGTAACTATGGCAATGCATTTTGCAATTGGTTGTGGGAAAAAAATAATTCTCTTTAACAACATTTTTAACAAGTACGAATTTGAACTTTATGGTCAAGGAGAAATCCTCGAGCCTGAATTTGAATGTACATGCTTTTATTCACCAACCTGTCCAAACAATTGCATGCAATATCTTTCGGTCGATAGAGTTTTCGATGCATGTAGGAGATTGTTGAAACTTTTGTAGAGCTAATGGCGAGGAATATCCTCAAAAAAAATGAAGGAAGTCCTTCATCCAATCTTCCCCAACTCAGAGATTGGCATGCAATTGCAATTATCATTGTGCTTGTTGGGGTTTATTTCCGCGATATTATTTTACAAAACGCATTTTTTTGGGAAGACTTTCTCTATCAGTTTTATCCTTTTCGGAATTTTGCTGCAGTCTCAATAGCTCATGGTGAAATGCCGTTGTGGAACCCCTACACGTTCAACGGTACTCCGTTCCAAGCTGATATTCAGTCGGCACTTTTTTACCTGCCGAATTTACTGTTAACATTGTTTGTAACCGGCGATCGTTTGCATTTTTACTGGGTGGAGCTTTTGACTATCTCACATTACGCGATTGCAGGCATTTGCATGTATTACTTGATGAATGACCTGATAAATGATAAACGCATAGCTCTGTTCAGTGGACTTGTGTATGCAGTCTCCGGTTTTATGGTTACACATGCGATTCATGAGGTCATCATATGTCAAGTAGCTTGGTTCCCTCTGGTTTTTTTATTGTTCCGACGTATGCTACTTCAGAGGTCCATTCTTTATATGATAATGACTGCGGCTGTTCTTGGACTGGCGTTGCTTGCAGGTTTTCCGCAGTTGACATTATATTTTTTCCTCTTCTTGGGATTTTATTTTTTCTTCGAAATTTTCCATGCTATAAAAAAAGATGGTTGGCGTGTTTCAAGAATCATGGTTCCTCTTGCTATCGGTGTTATCGTGCTCTCGGTGATGTTGACGGCAATACAATTATTGCCAACCATTGAGCTTGTCCCTTACTCCCAGCGTGCTGAAATAACCTATGAGAAATCATTAGAGGGTTCGCTTGCGTTGGAACAATTGATTACTCTTGTGATTCCCAAGTATTTTGGCGCCTCTACTGCCGATGGTTCAACCTATTGGGGTCCGGGTGCTTATTGGGCATTCTGGGAGACGTGTTTTTATGTTGGTATACCGGCATTAGTGATGATGTTGTTTGCCCTTAGACACATAAAACAAAATCGGTACGTGATTTTTTTTACAGGAATTTTGCTCTTTTCTGTATTATATGCTTTGGGTGATCAGTTTATTTTACACAAGTTTTTCTTTTCCACAATTCCTGGATTTGATAAGTTTCGCAACCCGGGAAGAATGTCGTTGTTGTTCACATTTAGTGTAGCAGCATTAAGCGGCTATGGTTTACACTTTGTTTTTCATTCACTTCAGGCATTGAAAAAAGCTTATTTAAAAATCGTCACTGGTATCGCTGCTGTAGGCATTCTTATCTGGATCGGAGTCCAGGGCGGCATATTTCAATCGTCTAATAATGCTCAGGTCTCCCAACAAATTTATGCTATGACATCGAAGGAATCATTAACGGCGCTAATAATCATACTTATTACATGTGCGCTGCTGTATTTGTACATCACGGGCAAAGCGTCGGCGAAACTGACGTTTGTGGTTCTTCTTGGGATACAATTCGTTGATCTATACATTTTTGGATTCAACCAAAATAATGGAGATACAAGTCCTTCCCAGTACTACAGTCGAACTTCGGATATTGTAACAATGATGAAAGAAGAGGGTAAGCGAGAGTTCTTCCGTGTTAATGCGCGACAGAGCGGGGCAATATTGATAGACCGCAATCAGGGCATGATAGACAAGATTTTTCTCATGGAAGGATATACGCCATTATCGCTCCAACGTATCTATCCACCGGGAAAAGATTGGGATCAGGTATGCGATATGATGAACGCAAAATACCGACTTCGCATTGACGAGCAGCGTCGGACGATGAACCTTGAAAAAGCAATCACCTACCTACCGCGTGCGTATATTGTCCACCAAGCAATGGTTATTCAAGAAGAGAAAGAAATGAAAGCGTACATGGAAAGTGGAAACTTTGAACCTGATCGAATGGTATTGCTTGATGAAGAAGCTCTGTTCAACAACAACGATACATCTGCGGCTCTCATGGACTCTGCGGTCATCACATCGTATCGTCTAAACTCAATTTCCGTAGAAGTTTCGACTATGAAGCCAGGTTTTTTAGTTCTAAGTGAAGTTCACTATCCGGGCTGGAACGCTTACGTCGATGGAATTAAGCAAAAGGTCTATCGTGCGAATTGGAATCAAAGAGCCGTGTTGGTTAAACCAGGCAAGCATTTTGTAGAAGTTCGTTTCGAGCCTGAATCTTTTCATCGTGGAACATTGATCACAGTGCTTTCTATTGGCTTATCTGGTGTGGGAGTTGTATATTCCATCCGAAAAAAGCGAACACAAGTGCAACGTGAAATATGATATACTCTATTATTATTCCGATTTACAACGAAGAGCAAGTCATTCCTGAGTTGTATCGTCGATTGCGGGACGTCATTGATTCTCTCGATCAACGCGCGGAAGTAATTTTTGTTGACGATGGAAGCATTGATCGTTCGTTCGAGGTGCTTTCAGAACTTCATCGCGCTGATGGACGGTGCAAGGTGTTACGGTTTTCCCGTAACTTTGGTCACCAAATTGCTATAACTGCCGGTATAACTCATTCCACCGGTAATGCCGTCATTCTCATGGACGGCGATCTTCAAGATCCACCTGAATTGTTACCTCAAATGATCGCACGATGGAAAGAAGGGTATCACGTCATCTATGGTGTGAAACGTAGCAGGAAGGAAAATTTTTTGAAGCGCTTTGCTTTTCATTTTTTTTATCAAATGATGAATGCTGTTTCTTCGATTCATATTCCAATGCAAGCGGGTAATTTTTCCCTGATGGATAAAAGCGTGGTTGATGTGTTAAGGACCATGCCAGAGCGCAACCGCTACATCAGCGGCATGCGGGCATGGGCTGGATTTAAGCAAACAGGTGTTGAATTCGACCGTGAAGCACGTTTTGCTGGCAAGCCACAGATGTCACTTGGCCGCTTGTTGCACCTGGCTTTGGACGGATTGTTTTCATTTTCTAACGTGCCGTTACGCTTATCAATTTATATCGGATTCGCAGTGGCTGGATTTTCATTCCTTCTTGCGGTCTATGTTCTTTATGAAAAACTGTTTACGAATAAAGCAATTCTTGGCTGGGCGTCGACAATAATCTCTATTACGTTTATCGGCGGG
>DASRUF010000010.1:0-12232 GCA_035655575.1 Bacteroidota bacterium
ATGAGCAGATCAAGAGCCTTGGCATAACAGTACTCCGATTTACCAACGAGGAAGTCAGAAGCACTCTCGATAATGTTGTTCAACGCATCAAAGAGACTGCGGCAATTCTAAGGCGCCAACCCACTCATGAGGTTGTCCAAAAAGAAGAAGGGTCCGTCATTCCGATACGCTTTTGATCGGTCGAGGACTCGACTCGTCGAGAATCTACGATCATCGGGCACTGTTTTGCGTCGCTCAGATGCTGAACTCCACCAGAGGCGGATGAGCCTGCGGCTCAAAAAGATCTTCAGCATGACGACGGGACTATGCAACAAGCGTTTAGAGTAGGTATTCGTTCAAAAGGAAACCTTGCCTCAGCTTTTTCGTATCTGTAAGTGATCAAAAAACCATCAGTTGTGTTTCATTATCCCTATGGTAAATAAAGAACGCATTTCGATTATGTTACAACGTATGCTGTTTTTGGTGTTAGTCTTTTTTATTCTTTCACCGTACAGTGAAGCCGGTTCTCCAAACGATCTATATCTGTTTGGTGAGCCTATTACTGAACGCGTCGACACTCTTCGTCCATACAGAGTATCAAGTCCGCCCGTTATCGATGGTGTCTTCGATGAACCATTCTGGAAGCTTGCACAGAGCATTTCTAACTTCAAGACCTTTATTCCCGACTTTGACGTTATACCACAGGAACAGACTGAAGTCGCATTGGCGTATGATGCTGAAAACCTCTATTTCGCATTCCGGTGCTACGATGAACCTGATAAGATCAAGACTTCGGTCTCTGCCCGTGACAAGATGATGCAGGACGATTTTATCTGCATTAATCTCGATGCGTTCAATGATCAGCAGGGGCTTAACGCGTTCTATGTCAACCCTCATGGGATGCAGGGTGATAGCAGGTTTGCGGCGGGGAACGAGGATTTCAGCCCCGATTTCGTTTGGTACAGTGCAGGGAAGATTGATTCAAGCGGATATACTGTTGAAGTGCAGCTCCCGTTGAAAAGTCTTCGCTACAGAACAGATGAACCGACAGTGATGAGTGTGATTTTAGAGCGGTATATCAGCAGGCGTTCCGAGCATAGCTGTTTTCCGCGTCTCGATCCGGCGAAAGGTTTCGCGCTCCTTACCCAAATGCAGCCAGTCGTGTATTCCGGCATCGAGCACTACAAACTCCTCGAAGTGCTGCCGGCGATGACGGCAACCAGACAGGACATCCGCAGCGGGAACAATCTTGTCCGTGATAAGCAGGAGGCAGAAGTGAGTCTCACTGCGAAGTACGGTATTACCTCAGATCTAATTTTAGATGGCACAGTCAATCCCGATTTCAGCCAGATTGAATCAGACGCGGGGCAGGTGGACGTCAATCTCAGATACAGTCTGTTCTATCCGGAGAAGCGATCATTCTTCCTTGAAGGAAAAGATCATTTCAATCTTGCCGTCAGTGCAAACAGTTTCGATCCAAGTATTTACTATTCGAGAACAATTGCAGATCCATTTATCGGGACGAAGCTCACCGGCAAGATCGGTACACACAACACCGTTGCCGCGCTCTATGTGGTGGATCGTGTTCTGGAGTCTGATCGCCCTGTTCTGGGAGACTACATGCATGTTCCCGTCATCAGGTATAAAAGGGCTCTTGATGACGACAGCTACATTGGCTTGCTGTATGCTGGACGGGAGCTTGAGGGAAGCAACAACCGCGTTATTGGCTATGATGAACAGTACAGGGTTTCTGAAGGAAGCGTGCTCGAAAGCAACGGATTTCTCTCGTGGGCAAAGGACGGTCCTTCAGTACCTTCGACGAAGGGACATACCTTCGGTCTGCGTTATGCTTACAATACACGCAATCTCGATTACAGTCTTAACTTCCGAGAGGTTTCTGATAATTTTCGTGCGGATATGGGGTATCTTACACGCACTGGATTAGTGAATTTCATCGGCTTTATCAGGCCGAAGATTTATCCTCAAGGTGAATTTCTACAGCGTATCGACTTTGATATCGCGACTGGTCAGACGAAGGACAGATTCAGCGGGCTGTGGGAGACAGGGAACGATGTTGCCATAACTTCGTACTTTGGCGGTAGCTGGATTTTCCGAACTCGTTTTACGTATTCGACTGAAATATTCGACGGAGAAACGTTCCAAACGAGCGGCGTTCATTCACAACTACGCACTCAGATTACGAATCAAATTTTTGCAAATCTTCTCTACCGCCGCATCCGGTCGATCTATTATCCGACGCCCGAGCAGGGAAAAAGCAACCTCATCAATGCCACGCTGACCCTCCAGCCCTCGGATCAGATAAAGGCGGAAGGAAGCTTTACGTACTCCGATTTTACCAGCGATGCCACCAACTCGATACTGTACGATTATGGCATCACGAGATTGAAACTTACGTATCAAGTGAATCAGTACCTCTTCTTTCGTACCATCGGGGAATATAATGACTTCAGAAACCAGCTTGCCACCGATTTTCTCGCATCATTCACGTATATCCCGGGCACAGTGGTGTATTTAGGATATGGCTCGATCTTCAATAAGGTGGAATGGGATGGCGCCGCGTATGTTGAAAGCGACCGATTTCTCGAGATGCGGCGTGGACTGTTCTTGAAGATGTCGTATCTGTGGAGGATGTGAAAGAAAAGAGCCTTCCGTACTACAGAGGCGTGCAGTCAATACCCATCTTCCTAACAAGGATTCAATGTAAGACTGCTTTGTTTTTTTCCATTCCTGTCATTTTTTCATCTAAGTTTTTTTCCTTACATTTCAGTACCACAATAAAGAACATTTGAGCAGCAAACCATGCGAAGTAAAAACAGTTTTGGGACGAAAACAACGCTTTCCGTTGGCAGCAAGACATACTCCTATTTCTCACTTGAGCTGTTGGAGAAAAAACTTTCTACAAATCTTTCAGGTCTTCCCATCTCCTTGAAAATTTTGTTGGAAAATTTGCTCCGGCACGAAGATAGTCGTGGAGTGAAAAAAGAAGATATCGAGTCTGTGATTCACTGGGATGCAAGAGCTGTTCCCGATAAAGAAATTTCTTTTATGCCTGCGCGTGTGCTCTTACAGGATTTTACAGGGGTTCCGTGTATCGTTGATCTCGCAATTATGCGGGATGCAATGGTGAAGATGGGTGGCAATCCAGAGCGGATTAATCCATTGCAACCTGTCGATTTAGTGATCGATCATTCTGTCCAAGTAGATGAATATGGCACATCGACAGCATTTGCATCGAATGCCCGACTTGAGTTCGAACGAAATAAAGAACGATATGCATTTCTCAGATGGGGACAACAGGCGTTCAAAAATTTTCGTGTTGTCCCGCCTGATACTGGCATCGTGCATCAAGTAAATTTAGAATACTTAGCCAAAGTTGTTTTCACCCGACAGGATGGCGTTGAGACGTTTGCATATCCCGATACGCTGGTTGGTACTGATTCACACACAACGATGATCAATGGACTTGGAGTTCTCGGATGGGGAGTAGGTGGTATCGAAGCAGAGGCAGCGATGCTTGGTCAACCCATCGTTATGCTCATACCACAAGTCGTCGGTTTTAAACTCTCAGGCACACTACAACCGGGAGCTACTGCCACTGATGTTGTTCTTACCATAACCCAGTTATTAAGGAAGAAGGGAGTCGTTGGGAAATTTGTCGAGTTTTATGGCAAAGGTTTGACATCACTGAGTTTGGCAGATCGAGCAACGATTGCGAACATGGCACCGGAATATGGAGCAACGATGGGATATTTTCCTGTGGATGATGAAACATTAAAATATCTGCGCTTCAGTGGAAGAAGCGAGGAACAGATTGCTCTTGTCGAAGCGTATTATAAGGAACAAGGATTATTTTATACACCTTCGACAATTGAACCAAAGTTTTCCGATACAATCGAGTTAGACCTCTCATCGGTAGAGCCATGCCTCGCCGGTCCCAAACGTCCGCACGATCGTGTTTTACTTTCGAAATCGAAGACTGCATTTCGACAATCGCTTGTTGAAATGTTGGAGAGTAAGGGAGTGAAAGTGAATCGAACATCGCTTATTGGCTGGTTGGAAGATAAAGAAGAAGTTACGACGAAAAACCAAGTTGACCTATTAACCGTACAGAATAATGTTAAAGTGAAAAGTAATGGTGACGAATTCTCAATTGGTAACGGTTCAGTTGTTCTTGCAGCGATAACGAGCTGCACCAACACATCCAATCCTTCGGTTTTAATTGGTGCCGGCCTGATTGCTAAAAAGGCAATCGAAAGAGGATTGAAATCTAAACCGTGGGTAAAGGCAAGCCTTGCTCCAGGATCGAAAGTAGTAACAGATTATCTACGTGAAGCACGTCTCCTCGAGCCACTCGAAAAACTCGGCTTTTATCTTGTGGGCTATGGTTGCACAACGTGTATCGGTAATAGTGGTCCGCTACCTGATGGAATCTCAAAAGCCGTTCAAGAAAATGAGTTAGTGGTAGTTTCTGCACTCTCTGGGAATCGTAATTTTGAAGGTCGAATCCAATCACAAGTGCTTGCGAATTATCTTGCTTCACCACCCCTTGTTGTCGCATATGCTATCGCCGGAACGATGGATATCGATTTTCAAAAGGAACCAATTGGTATCGACAATAACGGCAGTCCTGTATATTTGAAAGATATCTGGCCCTCACAGACAGAAATCGAACAAACAATTCGATCATCTATTAAATCAGAAATGTTCCAGAAGCAGTATGCAAATGTTTTTGCGGGAGACGATGCTTGGAAAACTATGGCGGTCCCTGAAGGAAATCGATACGCCTGGGACTTTGTATCAACCTATATCAAAGCGGCACCATTTTTTGAGAATATTTCACTTACTCCACCCCCGATGCATGATATACGAGATGCCCGAGTTCTTGCATTGCTTGGAGATTCAGTGACGACCGACCACATCTCTCCAGCGGGGTCGATTCCGGAGAAAAGTCCGGCAGGACAGTATTTAATTGCACATGGTGTAGAAAAAAAAGATTTCAATTCATACGGCGCCCGCCGTGGCAACCATGAAGTGATGATGCGAGGGACATTTGCAAACATCCGACTTCGGAACCAGCTTGCGCCGGGAACCGAGGGAGGGTGGACGATTCATCCTTCTTCCAAGGACCCGATTACGATTTATGATGCTGCAATTAAATATCAGAAGGAAGGTATCCCGTTAATTGTTATTGCTGGAAAAGAATACGGATCTGGCTCATCCCGTGATTGGGCAGCAAAAGGACCGAGATTGCTTGGTGTACGAGCAGTTGTTGCAGAGAGCTACGAACGAATCCATCGCAGTAATCTTATTGGGATGGGTGTTCTGCCTCTCCAATTTATCGAAGGACAGAATTGGAAGACACTTGGTTTAACAGGCTTTGAGACATACGATATTGAAGGCATAGCCGCTGATTTGAAACCAAGCAAGAAGATTCAAGTTAATGTGCTGAGTTCCGATGGAAGGAAGAAGTCGTTTACGGTTGTTGTTCGTATCGATACACCAATCGAATTGGATTATTATAAGAATGACGGGATATTGCAGTACGTGTTACGGTCGTTGTTAACTGCCTGATCTCATATATCATTTAACAAATCCAATTTACATCCAGCTCATCCGATTGATTATCGAGTAAAAAATAAATTGGGTCAGCAAATCACTTTCCTTGATTCTCCTGCAACCGTTTTAGGTCAACTTCTGCGGCTATATAACCGAAAGCTCCCCAATTTGCTCCAGCCACTACGTTGTTAAATATCTTGATTGCCTTTTCTTTGTCTCCGTTGTAGTAATACCAATTCCCAACGCCATATCCCTGTGTGGCAATCGTCAGTTCAGTTGCATTCTCTGTTGCGAGAAGTGACTCTGGAACTTTCAGACCTTTATACATCAGCAGACGATTGTGATAAGCAGTATCTTCAAGGATGGTCATATCTTCCTGAATTCGTTCCAAGATTCTGTTTGCTTCTTCAACTTCTCCTAATCGACGATACGTCATATACAGCCAGTCGCTGGCAGCGCAGACCATATCATCGTTCGTAGAGAGTTCCAGACACTCTTGATAACAACAAAGGGCATTCTGAAAGTCACCCTTAAGATAATAAGCGAGACCTAAATGGTACCAGATGTTTGTGTGTGAAGTACTCGTTGGGATGTTGTATTTGTTTGGCATCCCGTCTGGCTCGATTTCATCGGGTACATTCCTGATAAGTGAAGCTGCCTTCTCCAGATCAGTTATTGCTTTATCGAATTCTCGTATTGTAATAAATCGATGACCGCGATGTCGGTAGAGTTTAGTATAGTTTGGGTGTTGCTCGATTCCCTTTGAATAAATTTGAATGGCTTCCTGATACTTACCGAGATAAGCAGTTCTTCTGCCAAGCCAGATAATGAGATCGGGATCGTTGGGATTTCGATCATACTCTGCTTTTGCTTGACGAAGATTATCTTCGAATTCACTTCGTCTTTCTTGTGATAGCGTTGGGGGATAGAGGGGTTTCCCAAAGAGTGAAATGGCTTCAGGTTGAACATCCTTCTTCTCTCGATCGCAACCGATTGGTAGAAATGTCAAGATAACAGGGAATGATAATTGAAATATCTGTTTACAAAAAAACATGTTCTATGGCTTCTATTTTCGTTGAAATCGATTTCACTGTGAACTATGTTTCATTTTAGATTTTTATATCCCGACGTAATATACTTAAAACCACGTTTCCCCTCAACTTCTTGAAAATGAAGCAAATTTTACATACATTTTGGCTGTTATTTAATAAACAAAGGAATTTGGTAAGATGAATGCAGTGAAAACAGTCTTTTTAATGACATTAATGATGGTGTTGCTCATCCTCGTTGGCTCGCTCGTTGGTGGTCAACAAGGGATGATAATGGGGTTCGCCATTTCATTGATCATGAATTTTGTAGCCTATTGGTTTTCTGATAAAATGGTTTTAATGATGTACCGTGCGAAGCAAGTAACAGAAGCAGAATCACCCAATCTTTATTCGACGGTTGCACGCCTTGCGAGTGCGGCTCAGTTACCCATGCCACGTGTGTACATCATTCCGGGTGATACTCCTAACGCATTTGCTACGGGAAGAAATCCGAACCATGCTGCCGTTGCCGCGACTGAAGGATTATTGAAGACGCTAAGCCAGGATGAGTTGGATGGTGTGATCGCCCACGAATTGGCGCACGTTAAAAATCGTGATATTTTAACGGGCACCATTGTTGCAACGATGGTTGGGACTATTACATTCATTGCGAGAATGGCGGGATTTGCTATGATGTTCGGTGGGGGAAATCGTGATCGTCGAGATTCAAATGGTTTTGCTGAATTAGCACTTTTGATTCTTGCTCCTATCGCTGCGATGCTCATTCAACTTGCGATTTCAAGGTCGCGTGAATTTGCTGCTGATACAGGTGCAGCCCAAATTTCAGGAAGACCCTTATCGTTAGCAAATGCATTGAGAAAACTTGAGCAGGGTGTTGCCCGTATTCCGATGATGAACCCGTCTCCAGCTTCTGCACACATGTTCATCGTGAACCCGTTGCGTGGTGGAGGAGTTATGAAATTATTTTCAACACACCCACCGATTGCCGAGCGCATTGAGCGGTTGGAAAAAATAGCGATGGGATCTCTATAACTTTTTCCCTAGCCGGTTATAAAAATTTTCTTTTAATAAAACATGGTTGAGCCCCCATTTATCCACAAAGAACCTGCTCCAATTACGGACAAAGCAAACCCTTTTGAATCGATGATGCGGCGGTTTGATATTGCTGCGGAGATACTCGGACTCGAACGTGGACTTTATAATTATCTCAAATCACCATCGAAACAGATTATCATATCGATTCCAATTCAAATGGATGATGGACGAATAGAAATATTTGAAGGATATCGAGTTATTCATAACAATATTCTCGGTCCCTCAAAAGGTGGAATTCGTTACGCACCTGATGTTACAATTGATGAAGTGAAAGCTCTTGCAGCGTGGATGACGTGGAAATGCTCGATCATGAATATCCCCTTCGGTGGTGCAAAAGGTGCAGTACGTTGCGATGTTACAAAATTAACACCTGTCGAGCTCGAAAAGATTACACGTCGCTACACATCAAATCTCCTCGATGTTTTTGGACCAGATCGAGACATTCCTGCCCCAGATATGAACACCAACGAGCAAATCATGGCATGGATTATGGATACGTATAGCATGCACACAAAGAAAACTGAAACCGCCGTTGTGACGGGCAAACCTTTAATTTTAGGTGGTTCCCTTGGTCGCCGAGAAGCAACAGGCCGGGGTTGTATGATGGTGACACTCACTGCGATGGCAAAAATTGGTCTCAAGCCGAATGATGCAAAGGTTATCGTTCAAGGTTTTGGTAATGTGGGGTCGGTTACGGCTCAATTGCTTGCGGAACAGGGATGTCATATTATTGGTATATCCGACGTCAGTGCAGCATATGTTAATCCGAAAGGAATAAATATCCCAAGTGCACTTGAATGGGTGAATAAGCATCGATCGCTCGATGGTTTTAAAGGTGGTGAACGGATATCCCAGGATGAATTCCTAATTCACCCCTGTGATGTTTTAGTACCAGCTGCGAAAGAGGAACAAATAACTGCATCGAATGCAAAGAAGATTAAAGCTAAAATAATATGTGAAGGAGCGAACGGACCAACGACAGCCGGTGCCGATCCAATACTTCAGGAGAAAGGAATACTGGTTATCCCCGACATCCTTGCTAATGCTGGTGGTGTCACCGTTTCGTATTTTGAATGGGTTCAGGATAGAATTGGATATTTCTGGACGTTGGATCGAGTCAATAGGCGACTCGAACGCATGATGCAAGAATCATTTGAATCGGTATATCAGGCTGCGGAGCAATATAAAGTGAGTTTACGAATTGGTGCCTACATTCTTGCGATTGATAAGGTCGCCAAAACCTTGAAACTTCGAGGTATTTACGCCTAAAATTTTTATAGACACCATAAGGTCAGTCTCCGGCTATCTCGGCAGATATGCATCTGGGATATATACAACCACCCTTTTTATCTTTTTCATAGTTCCAATAGTTAGTTCATCAGGCAACACTCCCCAAACATCGGTGAAAACAAATCTTGAAGTAATGCAGCTGCTGATCGCAGAGATTTCTCAAGAGTTGGTGGATCAGTTACAGATTCGACAAGGTGATAGTGTCCTGATTAAATATGGGGAGGATAATAATATGTGGATTGTGCAAAATGTTCTCACTTCCACATTGAAAAAGAAAGATTATCATGTATTTTCTCACGATAGTGGAGATAGAATCTCTAATTTTCATATCGATGTTGTTAATGTTGATTTGCAAGTTTCTTATGATGGAATGTTTCGAGATGGATTTTTCGGCATGAAAAAAGTTAAACGAATGGTGTCTGCTTCATTGTCTTGCCAGGCAACAAAGACTTTGACGAGTGAAATTCTCTACAGTGGGTCGAACACGAAGCAATTTACCGATACTGTTTCGCTTGATGACATCGATAAAATTGAATCGCAATCTATCAAAAGCACCAAAGCAAAAGTACCAAGTGAACCTTTTCTTGATAGAATCGTGGAGCCATTTGTCATCATTGGGGTGACCGGGCTGACGATCTATTTATTCTTTCAAGTTCGGAGTTAGCTACTCGTGACTATCAAACAGATATCGGCTAGGTCAATCCTTCATTACCTGTCTCTATTGTTGATTGTTTCAATCTTATCATCGTGTGGAGGCTCAGATGTAACATATAATTTAACACCCGAAGAATATTTTGAGCGTGGGAAGATGAAATTCGATGAAGGAAGTTATCTTGAAGCCATCAACGATTTCGAAGTAGTGAAGATTCAATTCATGGGGAGCGGGGTAGCGGACGATGCACAGTATTATCTTGCAGAGTGTCATTTTCAACGTGGTGAATATTTATTGGCTGCTGAGGAATACAAAGCCCTAAAACGCAATATGTCCGTAAGTTCATTTATCCCCATCGCACAATATAAAATCGGACTTTCCTATTATCAGCTTTCGCCAAAATCGTCCCTCGATCAGAGATTTACTTTACAAGCTATAAATGAATTTCAGACGTTCATCGAATACAATCCCACTCACGAGCTTGTGCCAGATGCTGAGGCAAAGATCAAGGAATTGAATTCACGCCTCGCGCAAAAACTTTATGATACTGCTGTGCTGTACATGAAAATGGAATACTACAAAGCTGCCATACGATATTTTTCTCTAGTAATTGAAAAATATCACGATACCCCTTTTGCTGAACCAGCATTGCTGAAAAAAGTTCAAGCATTGGTTGCGCGTAAAAAATTCGATGACGCAAAACCCGAGATTATTAGATTTCTCGAAAAATATACTCATAGTCAGTTTAAAAATGAAGCTGAATCATTACGTAAGGAAATTGAAAAGAATCTCCAGAAAAATTCAGCCGCATTTAAATCAGTGATATCTCCTAACTTTGCTGTGTTAGACTGAATCTTGAGGAATGCAATCTTGCTATCAATGAACAAAGACCGAAAGAGAAGACGTCACGTCAAAGAGTCTCAGGTTGAAATGACACAATTGGTTTTACCGAATGATACAAACCAGCTTGGTAATCTTCTGGGTGGCCGCCTTATGGAATGGATGGACATTGCAGCGGCTGTATCCGCCCAACGTCATTCGAATCACATCTGTGTTACTGCAGCAGTAGACAATTTGATGTTTTATCAACCGATCAAACTTGGCGAAGTTGTCACACTCCATGCATCAGTCAATAGGGTATTTAAAACTTCGATGGAGGTGGGAGTTAGTGTTACAGCAGAAAATCAGCTTACGGGTGAACGTAAAACTGCCAATACTGCTTATTTAACATTTGTAGCAGTAGATGATAGCAATATGCCAGTAAAAATCTTTCCAATTATCCCTTCGAATTCTGTGGAGAAGCGCCGCTATCGGGAAGCTTTGAGCCGTAGAAACCAGAGGCTGAAACAACGATCCCACAGAAATTGAAAAACACCGTGAAGAGAGATGCGCCGAACCGCTATCTCTTTCGCTTCGACTTCATCCACCATAAAATAATTCTGCTTTATTTTTTATTCATGCTTCACCTTACCAAGGTCTATGCACAAACACATTTAACAACATTTGGAAGAATACTCGAGCTCAAGACAAATCAAAATGCTCAGGATCTCCTCGTTGGTGATTTCAATGGTGATGGCATGGATGATTTGGCAACTTATGGTGGTACTTCAATTCAATTTTTGTTTCAAAACGATAGTTCAATTGCGTGGCATGGTAAGAATTTAAATATAAATAAATCGATCATCGGTGCGGTAGCTGCTCAATGTAATAATGATCGCATCACTGATATTGTTGTTGCAACAGAGGACCCGGACGAGTTGCAAGTGTTTCTTACAAAGTCCCAATTCCCGTCACAGCCCCGATGGAAGCAGATACTCGAAGTTCCATTTGAAAAATTCTCTGTTGCTGATATTAATAATGATGGAAAAGTTGATATTCTTCTCTACGGAAAAAGGATACCTGGCATTATAATATATACTGGACGTGGTGATGGTACATTCAAATCCAGTGGCACATTATTTTCGGATTATTCTTTTAATGCATTGCATATTAATGATTGGAATAGAGATGGTATAAACGATATTTTTGTATCTCACTGGATTTCCAATGAAGTCTTAATATTTTCTGGATTCGGAAGGATGAAATTCAGTGAGCCTGCACGTATATCATTTTCGAGCGAACCATCGTTCCTCACAACAACAGATTTTAATACCGATGAAAATGTTGATTTAGTTATCGGTTTTACAGAAGATCGTCTCTGTGAAATAATGTTTGGAGATGGTCTGGGTAATTTTAAACAATCTCAGATTCTTCAATTAGAAAATTTTCCGACCGCAATTCTGACTGGTGATATGAATAGAGATGGTAAAGTGGATATCGGTATTTTAAACGAAACCGAGCATAGTTATACTGTACGGCTCAACGATGGAGATGGTTTATTTCATGATGAGATCAATTTTTCTGCAGGTAAAATACCCACAAGAGCACAATTATTTCGACACGAAAAAAAGAGCAATTATAATTTGGCAATTTTAGACCAAGCATTATCACGAGTTCGACTATTCTACAATACGGATGTTAAAAATTATTTTCCCTCGCAACAAACTTATTGTACCGGCTTGCAACCTACAAATGTTTTAACTTTCGATGT
>DASRUF010000011.1:0-2688 GCA_035655575.1 Bacteroidota bacterium
AGCAGTTCCGACTCCACCACCGACGCAAACTACTGCCCCAAAGTGCTGAATGGGAGTTGAATGACCTAACGGTCCGACAATATCAACGATTGCATCGCCCGGCTTTTTCGTAAGCAAGAGTTTTGTTGTTTTTCCGATCGCTTGAACAATGAGCGTGATTGTTCCTGATTTTTCATTACTCTCGACAAGTGTTAGGGGAATTCTTTCTCCTGTTTCGATTACTCGGATAATAACAAAATTCCCGGGTTTTCTTTTCCGGGCAATATACGGCGCTTCGATCTCAAACTTTGCAATTATTGTTGAAAGATATTCCTTCGCTTTAATTCGATACATAACATTCATCTATTGTTTAAGAATATCCCCATCGTCCTTTATACAATCCATCGAACATACAGAAATTGCCTCGCGAATATCCTCTTCCTCGCGCGCATCCACAGGTTGTTGCATCACGTAGTAGTAGGATGAATCATTGCTGTACATAAAATTTTGCAGTGCCTTTGAAAAACATAGACCACATCCATCACATGTATCGGTAACATAATACTTTCCGGGTGCATTATCTGTTATCCGCTTATTTGCTGTGACCATCATATATCCCTCTCTATATTTATGTTATTTCACGTTTGTCAAAATACTCTCGCAAGGAATATGCCAAATGAATGTATTCTTTAAAATGAAATACTTAACATTCAAGGGGCGAAGATCAAGGTAAGATTCTCATAAGCGAAACGGATATTCTCAGAGTTGAGAGACTGAGAATGGTTGGGGAAATATCATTATGCTATCGGAACGCTTCTCACCCAACATCC
This sequence comes from Bacteroidota bacterium, assembly GCA_035655575.1. Classification (GTDB taxonomy): domain Bacteria; phylum Bacteroidota; class Ignavibacteria; order UBA10030; family SZUA-254; genus DASRUF01. The sequence goes on from DASRUF010000011.1 coordinate 810, forward strand.
AAAGTGTTTCAGTTCTTCTAATCTGCACGACCAGACGAGGTCTCCATTCCAAACAGTCATATCAGGACAACCATCACACATATTCTGTAAACCGTTCGGAAGAAAATCAACTGGTTGGATGATCATGATGGATTGATAGTGTAAGTTGGTAAACAATTGCCCTGGATTCGAAAGTACAGAGGTAAAAAACTGTTTTGCAACCTTACGCATGCCATGATCGAGTGCTGAGAGTAAGAGCATTGATTTCCCCATGCGGGTCATTTTCGGTTTTGAATATGCAAGATATCTGCCCATCCAGAGATGGTGCATGGTTTGGATTATCTCCATAAATTTTGGACCAACATAACCATAGATCCTTTGCTTCGATCCGATTCGCCCCGTTAACAACCATTTGAAGGAATCAGGTTTTTCCGTTCCATTAAGGTACGCACATGGTGTAAATTCAGGAAAGCGATCACGGATTAGGTTGACGACAGCGTTTGATTTGATGTCTATGTTCCGATCTTTTGATTCGGTGTATGTTAAGACATTCATATCAACTTTATTTCCGCCAGCATACCACTCAAAGGGTAGCCGAGGGACGGCTGCACGATAGAGAATAAACACCATGACGTGGACAATATCGATATGTTTTGCCGCCCACTCGACGAGATCGGGTGTATGGTGGAGTGTGTCTTCATACACGGTTGAGTTAAACGCACATGAAAGTCCCCCGACTTCCGCCACCATTTCAGCGTAATATTGTCGCAATTCGTTGAGCTCAATCTCATTTTTGCTTTTCCAGTTTGGTCTCCCTTGCTTACTATCGATGTGAAAGGTAAAGCCATACACCCCTGCGTGTTTCAATTCGAGTAGAAGTTCTTTCGTTAAAGCCAGACCATTGGTATTCACAATCGGTTTGATACCCTTTTGAGATATCATCTTCACAATTTCAACAATGTTCGGGTGCACTAACGGATCTCCGCCTGCAATGGAAATTCCATCAGCATTACGTAAACGATGGAATGTATCGATTTCCTGTTGTATCATCTCTAATGTTTTATGACTCTGAGAAACATTTTCCCGATAGCATCCATCGCAGGCAAGATTACAGGCGGAGGTTGGTTCTAACCATGTGATTGCATTATCTGGCAATGTCCATGGAAGACGATATAGTTTGCGATGGTCAATTACTCTATTAGTCGTCATTGGATGTTCTCCATTTATGAACGTTTCGATTTATTTCTTTACCTCACGTTTTTAGATTACGACGATACTTTTCATACTCACGAAGCGTATTGATGTTAAAAAGTTGTTGTGACAAAGTTTTGCTGGAACGACCTTTTGGAATAATCACAATTGAATTTACATCTCCAAGAATTTTTTGTACTGAATATTGCTTTCGCTTGAGATGATTTTCAATGATCGGCAAACAGCGACGATTATATACACCACAGAGAGGTTGAATCTCCCCATTTAACGAAAACAGTTTCACATCTCCCCGACGCCTATCGTTGAGAATGGTTTGGATGGCTGATGGACGAAGTAATGGCATATCACACGAAACAATAAAAACTTTTTTTGTCGCTACATTCACAAGAGCGGAATGAATACCGCCCAACGGTCCACATCGTTTAATCACATCTTCATAAACAGGAAAACCTAAGAATTTATAACGCTCGCCATGATTTGAGATTATCACAACATCGTTGAAAACCTGTTTCAGTGTTTTCGCAACCTGCTCAATGAAGGATTTCCCACGGACCGTCAATAGTGCTTTATCTCTCCCCATGCGTGAACTTTTACCCCCCGCAAGTATGACGCCTGTAATATCAGATCGCTTCTTGATCAATCCAACACCATATTCTTAAAATTGTATGTCCGATCATAGAAATTTCCA
>DASRUF010000012.1:0-3094 GCA_035655575.1 Bacteroidota bacterium
GATTATGCTGAAGATGTCAGCGGATTAAAAATCTCAGGTACCAGACCGGGAAGCGCTGCTGAGAAGGCGGGACTGAAGGATGGTGATGTGATTATAAAATTTAAAGGCAAGGATATTAAAAATATTTATGATTTCACAAACGTCTTGAGTGAATGTAAACCGGGTGATGAAGTGATTATTGTCGTTAAACGTGGGACGGAAGAACATTCTCTAACAGCACTGCTTGAAGCAAGAAAACAGGAATAGCTTTTCTTCTAAAAAAAGGTGAAAGCGTCGTTAACTTTCTACAGCATTTTTCTTGCAATCTCCCGTAGCTCTTCTTTGCTGAGGAATCTTTGGACGAGAGGAAAGAGGATATAATTTTCTTTGTGGATATGGTTTACGAAAAGCTGAATGACATTTTTGGAGATTTGCCTGAGGTTCATGATTGCCGAAAAACTATCCCTTCTCTTGTTTACATCTTGAATAGCAGATCTCAATCGTCCAAATCCCTTCTTCAATTTCTTGTGATCATTCCGTAAGATTCGAGTAGGTCCTTCTACATACCGCTCGAGAGTCGGGAAGAGGGCTTCTTCTTCCCGCTGGTTGTGAATGCCCACTTCGTTCTCGATAAATTTTAATGACGCAGTGAGCTGACGGAAATATTTTGATGAATAACCGTTCTGAGAAAAAGCTCGTACCGCCTTATCAAGTAATTTTAACTGTCCAATGGCATGGTTATGCTCTTGCATGAGTTGTGCTATGGGATCGGTAGATTTTTTCATCGTGATATTATAATTCCAGATGATTATTCAAGTTCGTATAATGTTGTGTATTTCATCTTACCGTTCATGAGATAGCCCTCGAGCTGATGAACCATTTCCTGAAAGCTCTCATATTGGTCCTCCTCGAACCGATCAAACTCCTCCTTGCTTCCATACAAAAAGACTTCTATAAAATTGTTCTTCTTCCCTTTTTGCTCGTAGATAGAATATTGAATATCCTTGTTCTGGGCTAAATGTTCTTTCATTTGTTTTGATAATGCAAGGTATTTGTCCCGATGTTCCGGATTAATTTCATATGAAATTGTAAAAAGAACTTTTCCCATTAAATCTTCCTTTTCATAAATGATGAATGCTTCATTAGTATTTTAAATATACAAAAATTTTCTAATATCCCGCCGACCGTATTTCTTCTTCGGTCATGCCCATATAGTGCCCTATTTCGTGTATTAACACCTCGTAAACCTTTTTTCTAATCTCCCCCGTGTTCGAACATACCGATTCAATGTTTCTTTGGTATAAACTGATCTTATCAGGCAAAACAGGTGACATCCCATACCAGGGTCCTCGCCTTGTTAACGGTACCCCTTGGTATAAGCCAAACAATTGATGCTTCGACTTTAAGTGTAATTTATCGATAAGGTCATCTGTCGGATAATCTTCAACGACAACTGCGACATTATCGATTTCACTCTTGAACTGTTCTGGCAATTGCTCAAAGTTTTCTTCGACAATTTTTTCAAATTCATTTCGCTCCATGATTCAAATTAATCTGTAAAACAAAAACTGTAACAACCAAAATGTGACTGTGCTTGTGATTGCAAGTGAAGTGATCAAGATAAACGATACTGTCTGCCAATTTGCTTCGAAGAGTACTTTCGCTCCGATGGTGAGAAGGATGAACGACCACATTATGAACATACCATCTAAGCCAAGAAGAACGATATAGGATGCTGGTTTCAAAAGAAGTGGGGATGGATTCTTTGTGAAGAAAAACGTCCCAAACGTCAGGATTTCGATCGGCAGAACGAGAATGACGGAAAGTACGATGGGTATCAGTGCATATGCAATAACTGCCATCGTATTTCTCAATTTAACTCGGATTTTTAATATCCTAGCGATGATTACAAGAATAACAGAAAAGAACACGACAGTAATGATTCCCACAAAAGGACCAGTAAAAAATCCACTCGCCAGAATATTTAATAATTTGTCAAAGTACTCACCAATATTTATCAACCAGTAGATAAAAAATATCAACCCAATTCCGAAGATTGCTGAAAGGAAAACCATATAGTTTTTATGTTGGGCTATCGCAATCTTATGAAATGCCTTTCGAGGGTTTTCGATGATCGTTCCGATCGTGGTGAAGAGATCAAGATTATCGATCTTCGTTTGAAGAAAACTCCCACATGAGGTACAAACAATTGCGAGATGATGATTCTCTGAATGACAGATGGAACAGGCAATCATATCAATTACCTAATCAATCACCGCAAATCGTGCGGTGAAATGTCGCAACATCGGAGCCTCATAAACAATTCGGTAGCCCTTCAGGTTTGAGCGGTTTTTAAAAACCTCGATCACCGATTCAATTACGTAATCGATTTGACTTTGCGTGTACACACGGCGTGGGATCGCTAATCTCACTAACTCCATGTGAGGCGGAATAAATTTTCCACTCGCCTTGTCAGTCTTTCCAAACATCACGCTTCCGATTTCGACGGAGCGAACCCCCCCTACTCGAAATAACTCACAAACGAGAGCTTGTCCGGGGAATTGATGCTGTGGAATATGTGGAACAAATCGTTTTACATCGAGATAGATAGCATGACCGCCGGGTGGCTGAAGTATTGGAACACCAGCCGCTGTTAATTTCTCTCCCAAATATTCGACAGAACGGAGTCGGTACGTCAAATAATGTTCATCCAAAACTTCTTCCAACCCTTGCGCCATTGCATCAAGATCACGACCTGCTAAACCGCCATATGTTGGAAACCCTTCAGTAACGACGAGAATGTTCCGCGCTTTAGAAGCAAGTTCATCATCGTTGAGACCAAGAAATCCACCCATGTTTACAAGTGCATCCTTTTTCCCGCTCATCGTGCATCCATCGGCATACGAGAACATCTCTTGTGCAATCGCCTTCGCTGATTTATTGGAATAACCCTTCTCTCTCTTCTTGATGAAAAAAGCATTCTCAGCAAAACGACAAGCATCCAGATAAAAAGGGATATTGTATTTTGAAGCAATCGCTTTTGCTTTTTGGATATTCTCCATTGATACTGGTTGGCCGCCTCCAGCATTGTTTGTCACCGTTATCATAATCAAGG
>DASRUF010000013.1:0-2273 GCA_035655575.1 Bacteroidota bacterium
TGTGCCACCATTTGTCCTGCGGTGAAATAATAGATATCCCCATTATTGGTTTTGGCTCCAGGGTCCTCAGAGTATTTGGTAACGAGCGTATCAAATTTCTCACCAGATTTTACTCGGTGTATAATCTCCATCGCTTTTTGATATGCAGTGAGAGTATCTTCTGGCGGTGCGTCGGGTTTAACGGAGAGAAGGATGTGTTGCGCTCGGATTTCTTCCTTTTTCCGTTCATAAAGTTGTTGTATCCCCGGCTCGGTAAGCTCTTTTTCAAGCATGAATGTTGATGCGAGACTCGATCGATATTCTCTTAATTCGTGAACAATATCTGAATCATTCAAGAGGTTGCGGTCATGGGCATCCTGTAACTTTAGCTTGTAATTCGTGAGAAGGTCTAAAAATCGCTCTCGTTCTTCTATAGAGCTTTGTTGCACAACATCCCATCCTCCGCTATTTTTTGCAAAAAAAGTCTCGTATTCATTCAGCATGACTTTTGTTGTTCCAACTTCGAGTACAAGCATATCACTAACTCGAGGTGAACAACCAATAAGGAGGAATAAAAACAACACAAGGGCACTCCACCCTTTAACGACGACATTCATTCTTACAAATCCTTTCAAATGTAAGTTTTAGGCTGGTAAAGTCGGAATTAAATAGATTTGTTGCGTGATTAGTATAACCAAAAATCTTGAAAGATTCAAGAATTTGCCCATTACGAGAGTTGAGTGAATTTGTAACTTAGCTGTTTTTTGTATGGAAAATTTATTCCTGAACAATCATCAGTGTTCTAATCAGGCATTAAAAATGACTTCTGATCAGAGATCATAATTTTTCATTCTAAACGAATGGTTGCCATATCCGCGACACGCAGTTCATTATCATTTTGCATCGCACTTGATTTTTGTCTATATTTTCAAACAATTTCTATCATCCAATAATTTCACAGTGAAGAAGTTTTTCAATTTTGTCAAAATTGAGCACACGTTATTTACCCTACCCCTAATCTACAGCGGTGTTGCATTGGGAACACCTCGCATACCATCGGTATATTTTCTATTACTTGTCCTAATTGCTGCTATCGGTGCTCGTACATCCGCTTTTGCTCTCAACCGCATTATTGACCGGGAGATAGATGCTAAGAATCCACGCACAGTAATTCGAGAACTCCCTAGCGGAAGAATGACACTGAAGGAAGCGTATGCAGTTCTTGCTGTGGGCTGCTTGCTGTACTTCGGCACTGCAGCACTCATCTCAATATTCTGTCTCATGCTTTCCCCAATCCCCCTAATCATCTTTGTCGCCTATCCTTTCATGAAAAGGTTTACAGTGTTAGCTCACTTTGGGGTTGGAGTTGGAATGTCGATGGCTCCGCTCGGCGGATATTTTGCTGCGGCGCAATCGTTCGATAATATTCTTCCGGCAGTATTTCTCTGCTTATTTACGATGTTCTGGGGTACGGGGTTCGATATAATTTATGCAACGCTCGATGAAGCATTCGACCGTCGGGAAAATTTATACTCGTTTGTCTCTCGATTCGGAAAAAAGAAAGCTCTTTTATGTTCTGGAATTTTTCATCTCGTAGCCTTCGCTTTTCTTACCCTGCTATTTTTGATAACTATCCGTACGTGGTACGCTACACCATTCTTACTTCTAACAGGACTCCTTCTTTGGATTGAACAGCGAAAGGCAGACAACATTGAACTTGCATTTTTTCGCATCAATGCTGGTCTTGGCTTTGTCGTCTTCGCAATGATCATCACGGGGGCAATCCTTAAGTGAGAATTGTCGTAGGTATTACCGGATCGTCGGGGGCTGTCTATGCTGTTGATTTCCTGAAACAATGTCCGGATGATAAATACCTCATCATCAGCAAATGGGGGAAAGCCTTGCTGAAAGACGAGATGAAGATGGCAGAAAAAGATTTACAGCCATTCATCAAGCGACAATTTCAGAACGATGATCTTACTGCACCGCTCGCGTCTGGGTCAAACAAATTCGACGCATTCATAATTCTTCCATGTTCAACGTCAACGCTTGGGAAAATAGCTTCTGGTATCGGCGATACGCTCATTACCCGCACAGCACAAGTTGCATTAAAGGAACGATACAAGCTCGTCATGTGTGTAAGAGAAACCCCAATGTCAACGATAGCTCTTGAACAAGCAATGAAACTTTCTCAGGCGGGTGCCATCATTATGCCGATTAGTCCGCCATTGTACTTTGTACCGAAAACGGTCGATGAATACGTGAATGCTTTTACTGAAAAACTTCTTGGCGTT
>DASRUF010000014.1:0-9368 GCA_035655575.1 Bacteroidota bacterium
ATTCCCCCCTCACCGACAACCCATCCAACATTTGAGTTCGCAAAAGTGATACTACGTAGATTTTTTCTCGTGCCGAGATCGATTTTCGACCACGTAATGCCAGCATTTGTACTATTATAGAGTGATCCAAAATCGCCCACAGCAAAGAGATTCGCCGAATCTCTGATAGCAAGCTTTCGGAAAGGGAAGTTAATGCCAATTTGAGATTGTTGCCAAGTGGAACCACTATCTTGTGTTCTCAATACCGTACCATGATCACCAATGACAAATCCGTTGCGCGCATCAGCAAACTGAACGTCATACCAACGCTCCCAGTTCGTTAAGAGTCTGCGATACCAGGTTTGTGTGTAGTCGGGCAAGAAAAGGGCGAAATATTTTCCGGAACCGCATTGCTCCTGCGTTATCGAATCCATAGTTACAATATTTGCAAATGGATTCACGCGTGAAGCGACCATGTTCCAGGCAGCTCCATCATGATAATACGATCGAAGCTGTCGCTCATCCTGAACACCTGATCCTACCTCACGCCCGACTGTTTGATAGTCGTTGTACATGAACTGAAGCTTTGCGGTGAATGTTGCATTACTCGGAAATGGGGTGATCTTTAACCATCGTCGGACAAATCTCCCCTCATTGACATTGGGACCTGCTGGCGGTGCTGAATCCGGGTACGTTCGCACGAGGATACTATCTAAACTTTGAAAATCAGTAAACCACATCGTGGCAATCTGCCGTCCATCGAATGTAACAAAATGATAAGGGACGCCCTTTTCCGTGATTGGCAATGTTACGAGATCATACTCACCACTTGGTAGATTAATAAATGTGTTAAGGAGATAATTTTTTCTTGCCGTTACAAAATATTTTAACGCCTCAACATGATCGCTGAAATCTTGGTACGTTCCCCACTTCTGTGGATCTCGATAAACATCAATAGTGATTAATGCGCTGAGTGAATCGATTCTTGCATGCATTCGTTCTTCGGTATAGACAGTTTGAAGCAACGTATCTACTCGTAGGCGTAATTGCTCACGAAGACTCGGGGTGTTCCAAAAACGATCTTTTAAGACGTTGTTTGGTCCTGAAAGAGGTTGGAACGAATAGGCAAATCCATCGTTCAATAATGACGCCGGATAGGGGAATGCGAGATCGCCACTTCGTCCGAAAGAGAGATCATAATCCCAAGGTATGATGGACCATTGTTGAGTCAATCGAGTAGTATCCCGATAGAGGAAATAATTCTTATTATAGGAATCTCCCATCATCATTAGAACATTTCCGGCGAACCATTTATACACACTGTTCATATCAAACAGGTTAGAGATAACATCTGCAAAGGTCGAGTCGGGCGTGATATTAATTGCTTCAATCAATGCTCGAAGGTCACTGTAATCGGTTACGTCGCCAACTTCTTTTGGATAATACAATTTCAATAAGGAATCAGGTTGAATTGTTAAGTCTCCCAGCGACCAGTAATCATCGACTTCATACATCGGTGAAACAATTCTTCCATTTCGTTGAAGAAAATACCGATCGATTTTATCAACGAAGAGATACACTCCCTTCCACTCATTATTCATTATGAGCGCACAATGATGCGCTTTGGGTGTCATGAGATTCATATCGTTAAAAAGGTCCCATGCTAACTTCTCACGGATAAACGATTTATCAGTGTACATCGAATTAAAATTAATCTGGCGAGCGTTTTGGAATTGGTTGAGAGTGGTAAATCGCACCCGATACGATTTCTTTGGGAAAAAACGTGTCGATCTACCCTTAAATCGGATCCTCGCATCATTCCAAGATGATCCCTGATATTCAAACACCGCTGGAAGTAATGAGTCGCTGAAAATGTCCCTCGTATATAATAATTCGTAGTCAGGAGGCGACATGGTGATTTTATATTCCGGAAGTTGCGCAAATCCAAATTCAATCACGAATAACAGAAATACGATCACCGTTTTCATCATAATTGTTCCTCTTTTTTAATAAGCGAAGAGCTCATTGATTTGGTTGTCCGGGTGTTGGAGAAGAAAATATTTTCCATTGTGATCCTCCATCCGGGAATCTTCCAAAAGACGTATCCGGCGTTTGGAGTCCGAAGGTAAGAGAATCAATAATTGTCAAAGATCCATCGCTGAGATGGAATATCCCTATTTGTTCACCATTCTGCTCAAGCCGAAAGTTTGTATGTAATCTACCCTCTTGCGGTTCACCGTCTGCCCACAAGATGAGAAATCCATGAGGAGTGATAAATGTATCCGGCATTTGCCAGCGGGTATGAAAGTTTAGGTCATCTGTAACGAACACGTTTTTTATCTGCACAATACTATCCGATATATTATAGAGCTCGATCCAATCATCATAGTCACTCATCTCATCTGTGATCGTTTTTGTATTCGATGCCATAAACTCATTGACCGTAATCGATATTGTTTGATTTGGAGGAATTGATGTATCAAGCGGCTCATCGCAAGCGAGGATACTAATCATCAGAACACACACAACCGATATTAACCGATAAACATTTTCTTTTATTGACATTCAAAACGCTGCCTGAACTTGCGTGAAGACATTAATGTAAGGATTTCCGCTTTTGGGTCGTACTTGCTCAATATTTGTTCTTAGGCGAAGATTCTCATTTACGTGTATTCCCATTCCTCCTGTAATACTGCTACGAGATATTGAAGTATGAACATCCTCACGAAGTTTTTCAAAGCGAACTCCCCATTCAAACCGGGAGATTCTGTGATATAACTGCACATATCCTCCCACCATGCGATCACTCAGCGTTCGATTACCGTAGAGCAGCTCAGTTTCGAATATTATGTTCTTACCTTTATAGGAGATATCTGCGCCATGTGCTGTAAGCACTTTGGCTGTAATAGAGTCAGTTCGTTGAGACGAATTCACACCGATAGAAAATCGTTTTGAAATATCAAACGTGAGACGTTGAACATATTGCTTTGCGTTGTTATACTCAACAGCCCCACCTGTCCCGTTATAGGCTCCGATGAAATAGTTCACATCAAATACTTCTGAACTGATGATTCTCCCATTCATGGAAAGACCGATATCTCTCCCAAGCCATAGATGATCCTCAAATACATCATTCATTGTTGACCGCTCGATAAAGAGAATTTTTGAACTCGAGGTAAGCCGCTCGCGACTAAAGGGCATCTTGTGCTGACCCAAGATAATGCGTAAAGCTCTACTATACTTATACTCAATAAATGCGTCTTTTGTCGAAATTTTTGATTTGCCGACGTCGATTTCAATCGCGACTGATAGAATTTCTGTTATTTGGGGTTCTGCTGTTAATCTTGCTCTTCTGAGTAAAAATTGATTGTCGGGAACAACACCATTCTTTCCATCAAAAATCCAGTGGTACTGTACATATCCTTTGAAATCAATTTGCTTTTCTGTCGTTTGAGTCGAATCAGGTTGAGAAGTGGCTGTGATGATGTCATGGGGAATTACAAGCATTAGTATGATGATCGGTACGAAAGGATTCAGTTTGCTCACTCGTTGGATAAATCCTTCCAGGAGAAACTCAGAATACTCATCTCTAAAAGTTTCCGTGTAATTTCTTCCTTCTGGTTTTGATCCCGTACCATTGTCTCGAACACGATATCCGTCTCATTCCGCTCCCCCGTCCGGTATTTCGTCGTTGTTACGCTATAGTCGAGATGTCCCTCGCGAAAGACTTTTTCGATTTGTTCTTGTTGAATCTGCTTGTTCGCTGAGGCGATAGTGCATTTCAATTGCATCGTATACCTCGGACCAACGATCCACCGTAGTATCATGGGAGGAATGAGAGATTGGATATTGAGGATGAAAACAACAGTCACCGTTGCGACAATGGCTAAGAGATGTAATCCTGTACCACACGCCAATCCTACACCTAACGCGATAATGAGACTGCTTGCCTCTTTTGGACTGATAAGCCGGTATCGGTACCGAACAATACCTGCTGCACCTAAAATTCCGAATGCGCGCGCTATTTCACTACCGATGATCATCATCATCATTGCGGCTGAGACGCTTAAGATCATGTGAGCTTGCAGAACACTGAATTGATAACGAGAGAGTTGTCCCTTGTATGCAATGATTCCACCCAAGACTGCCGAAAGAAGAAACGTCCAGATGATTTCAATGACATTGCCTCGATCAACAGGATGATGTAATTGTTGACCGTTCTGTTGAAAAGTGTTACTAATGTCCTGGAAATATTTTGATGCTGGATTCGTTAAACCGAGCTTGTCGATCACAACAAGGAGAACAACAAGCAAGACTATAACACCCAGCAGAGTTTGGAGAGAGAGATACCTATTTGGTGAGGGCATTAAGAGTGTGCGATAATTGAGTTGACGAAATAGTTAATTCTTGTTCTCCACTAATTGTTGATCTTGCTTTCGCCGGGCTTTTCGAGCTCGCTTTTCAAGCCAATTTCGCGCAACAACAAGGGACTTATTATAAACTTGTTCAAACATATCAGCTTTTCTGAGAACAGCCGCTCTCTCAGGCAATGCTTTTGAAACTGCATGAAGGTCAACAAATAAAACGCCGTTTTCCTCATAACACCGAACATCGTTGACAACTTGTTTTCCAGATTCTTCAAGGGCATCCGCGATACGTAGTAGAGAAGCCATTCGTTTTACCATTAACTGATTCACACCGCTTAATCGCGCAAGATGTTCAAAATTTAACTTTGAATATGCCAACCTATGGAGGCATGCAATATTAGCAATGATCTCCTTTTCAGTTTCAGATAGTGTCTTAAGCTGTTCACGCATGATCGCCTCGTACGTCATCTCCTCGTGTTTTTTATCGGTGAGGGCATGCCCGATGTCGTGAAGAAGTGCGGCATGATATAACAGTTTTCTTGCTCGTCCCTCGTAACCATGGAGTTGCGTGGTTTGATCAAAAATGCTAACGGCGAGATCAGCTACTTTCCTCGCATGAGAAAATTCTGAACAATAACGAGAGAATAAATTTAAAACTTCACCAAGTGATTCATCCGGTACAGGTCCTTTCACGTGCCGGAGAATAGTTTTTTCAACGATGCCGAATACCCGCTGATGGAATTCTCGTTGTGAACCACCCTGAGACACTTTCTCCCATTTTAAACTCTCTGCAATTTCGCGGTACAGCTCGATTTTTCTTCGTTGAACTGCAACATTGCCAATTCCTTCATCATGATAGTATTGAATATGTTCAATGGAGGATGAGATCGATTTATTGAGAGAATCCTCTTTCCTACTCAAAATGTTCCGGAGCGGTGTATCGATGTATATCGATAAATCAGGCTTGATGTTAAAGATTTCATACAGTTGTTGAAACCAACTAGCTTGGACGCCACTTGCAACGCATTTCACGAACAGACTCGTCAAGTAGCCATTCATAATGACGATCGCCCCTGATTGAAGAGCCGGCAAGATAACCTGTTCATAATAGAGAGCAATTTCACTCACGGCAATGAGTGCTTTTGTAGAAACCGAGAGACTGGTTTTCTTCATCGCCTTACGAGTAACTTCGGTATCCACCCACGAACATTCGAGTAACGCTAACCGTGTTTGGTACCCCCGTGCCACCAACTCATTGTACAAGAAATTACATTGTCTCGCCGATACCATTTTATCTACCCCCTCGAGGACGATAAGCTTACCCGAATATCGATGCGGCTGAAGACTTCCATAGAACGTATTATGGAGTTCTTTCTCAGATGCATCTAACTCTATTGTTGAAGGTTTATGTGATAGCGCGGAATCATAACTTGGACGATGAACATCTTTATCATCCTCCCAAAGTTTCAATCGTTCATTGACATTTGAAACGACGTAGCGATGTGCGGATTCGATAGACTCTGTAGTATCAATTTCAATGAGACTGTGTTCTTTGCATATCCAATCATATTCATGTGCTACACGAGTCTGAAATAATCGAAATGCTTCTTGTGGATTTTCATGTCGGATGACATCCATACCAGATTCATAAAAGCTTGGCACATCGCCGCTGCTTCGATCAATGACTCGCTCTAACGTTTTCTCAATGGAAGTCCTACAATAAAACGCAATATCAGGCATTGGTGTAAAGGCATACATATTCTCGACCCAGCGACGATCGACGCCCCTCGTGATATCCCTTGCTAATGCTGTGTAAGCATATCGATCTGCGATGACAAAAAATCCATCGTAGAGTGCTGGAAGAATGATATTCTCCAGACGATACATGAAATCTGCTGAGTGGAGTGTACTATAAAGATAGGGTGTGAGGAGTTGAGCTTTCTTGGCGCGTTTGATCGCCTTTGATATCAGGCGTGAGGAATTCCAACTTGTAACCACAACGGGTAATCCACGTTCCTGCAAATATTTACTGAGCAGCTCGATCTGAGTTGTTTTTCCAGCACCATCCAATCCCTCAAAAACGATAAGACGACCACGCATGAGTATTATTTCACCATGATGTTGTGGATTAATATACTTACTGTTCTTCCGAAAATCAAACGTTTAATGATTGATACCATAATGAAGAAGAGTTTCCGATTCAAATCAAGTTAAATTACTCGATTTCCATCGCGACGTAAGCAAGGTAGAAGAAAAAATCTACCAAAGGGCACAGAGTGGGGATCGATTAAGGTGAGAAAACTTCTTTTATTTACTTTCCGACGATCTACTTTGATACAAAAGATTCTGTGCTTGAACGGAGGGAAGTTTCAACTTGAAGATATCCGCGATTGTAGCTGCAACATCAACTTGTATTGCCTTATCAGAGATAACTGTATTTTGGGAGAATAGTGGACCCAAAGTGAGAAGCATGATGTGCCGGCATCCTTCACAGGAGTCACCATGATGTTGAAATCCACCATGTTGCTCGTCATGTCTGCCATGATCGTTCGTTACAAACATCGTCGTTGTATTTTTATATACACTATCTCCCTGAATCTTTTGCCAAAGTAAGAATACCAAACTATCAACCTGCCGTATTGCCCGGAGATAGCCATTCCAATTTCCATCGTGTCCTTCTTTATCAACTTCCGGAAAATTAATAAGAACAAATCGTGGGTGATGTTGATCGATCACTTCGACCAATTTCATCCAAACTTTTATGTCGAGCATTTCATCAGGCGCAACGAATGTCGCCTGATATTGGGATCCGTACGAACTGTCGATGCTGTGTGTGAGAACATGTAATTTCTTCTTTCCTGAGACCACAAAACATGAGCTATCAGAACCGCCTTTTTGTTTGCGATAATACTCAAAGAGTGTGGGGTTTGAGCATCGTTCCGAGCCATCGTTAGCAATTTTTTGCCAATTGCCAGTCTCCATGGCGAGATGGCCTGGAATTGTCGCTGTGGTACCCTCATTGTGAAAGTTCGTGTATATTGTTCCAAGTGGTCGTAATTCTTTCCACATTTTCGGGATATACTTTTCTTTACCGCCAAATGTTTCAGAATACCGAGCACCATCGATGACCACAAGAAAAACATTTTGGCTTTGGAGAACATATTGTTGACAACTCAACTCGTTGAGTGGAATAAAATAGATGATAACACAGAGTAGTAACACGCTCATATTGAAACGACGCTGAAAATTTTTCATGATCATATCGGAATATTTATTTCTGTAATTTACCTGCGACATCAACAACTATTGGTGAGAAGAAAATTGTATCAGTGTTTTTCCGATGAGCGAGCCAATCGGCAAGCATGGCATCTCCCTCTGTTTGGGAAATTAAACCTTTATCAACCATTACTTGTGTATGTGTTGTGAAAAACCGATGTGCCCATTCAATGACATTGCTATCAGGTCCACCGGCAAGGCAATTCGGCGTAAAATCAATCAGTCGAATTCCATACTTACGAAAAATCTTGGGAATTTCAACCGCCACATATGGATCGCCACCTCCCGAACGCCAGTATGCTTTAACTGCTTCCGGCATCCGATCAAACGCACCGCCGCGTGGATAGAGCGCAAGCCCTTCATAGGCATAATCCTGTAGAGCGATGATACCGCCCGGTCGAAGTGCTGTAAAAAGTGGAAGAAGAAATTTCTCCGGCTCAGGAACAAAACCAATAACCCATCGTGCAAAGACGAAATCATAATAACCTGATGGAACTGTTGTATCTTCAGCCGTTCCCAAAAGAAAGGTCATATTGTTCCATCCTCGTCGGTCCGCTTCCTGTTCAAACCAATCAAGGTAGTACTTCGAGGGCTCCAGAGCGGTAACTTCACCATTTTCACCGACGCGGTCACGAAGATCCATCGCTACAAAACCGGGACCGGCGCCGACATCAAGACATTTCCATCCTTTTTTAATTCCCAGCCGATCAAAAAACTTATTCGTAACCGGCCCCCAGACACTATGCTGAAACCGGAGCCGTTCCAGCTCGGTCTGATTAATGCCTAACAGATAATCAGAATTTTGTTTTTGCTTCATTACCACATGGTCTCTTTGTTCATATTCATCATTACGTTGCCTCCCTCTCTATACATTAATCATTGAACACTATCGTTTATAAACGATATTCCCACCGACAACCGTCATCTCGACCAGCACGTGTTGAATCTCTACTGGATCAATCGTCAAAATATCTTCTGATAAAATGACAAAGTCTGCATATTTTCCAATTGTAATTGATCCTTTATCACTTTCTTCGAATGCAGCATATGCATTATTGATTGTGTATGCCTCGATTGCTTCTTCAACAGTTATTTTTTGTTCTGGGAACCAACCTTTTGGATTAGCATCATCAAGCGTGCGACGTGTAACTGCCGCATAAATCCCTACGAGCGGATTGAGCGAGCCTACCGTCCAATCACTTCCAAAACACATCTTCACTTTATTATCGAGAAAGGATTTAAATGCATACGTTGATTTACATCGCTCATAACCAATTCGCTTCTCCGCCCATCTTCCATCATCAATCGCATGATAGGGTTGTACTGATGCTATAACACCCAGCTTGGAAAATCGTTGAAAATCTTTTTGATGTATATGCTGTGCGTGCTCGATTCTGAATCGTCGATCCCATTGTGGATTCTCTTTTACAATCTTCTCAATCAAATCAAGCATTAAACTATTGGCACTATCGCCAATAGCGTGAACAGACAGTTGTAATCCCGCTCGATCTGCAGCCACTGCCCATCGTTCTATACGACCATCAAGAACAATATCACTTGGTAGACCGCATGTTGTGGGATCCGAAGTATAGGGAGCAAAGAACAACGCTGTAGAAGAACCAAGTGACCCATCAGCAAATGCCTTCAGTGAACCAATACGAATCCATTCATCACCAAATGGAACTTTAATGCCTACATTTGTAAGATTTTCCGTTTGTGAAATTGGTAATCGGCAATACAAACGAG
>DASRUF010000015.1:0-2706 GCA_035655575.1 Bacteroidota bacterium
AACTTCCAATGACCCCATATCTGAAAATTAATGGGCGTGGTGAAGTCGATCTTGATCCATTAATAAATATTTGGTCCTCATTTGATTTTTGGACAAAGCAAAATGTCGATCGACTGGGAAACCAGTTTTTAGATCCTGTAATATTAGTTGGGAGTGGTGTAGTCGTAAAAGTTATTCCTCGAGCACTCTTTTTATTCGAGATCGAGAACATGCTAAACAGCGCATACCAATGGTGGGGTAACTACCCTGCTCCAGGTCGTCGATTGTTACTCGAAGCCAAAGTAAATCTTCTATGAAAGTTGTAACATCTATACCCGAGATGCAGGAAGCATCAAGCTCTCTTCGCCGAGCAGGGAAAAGCATTGCCGTCGTTCCCACTATGGGGTATTTGCACAATGGGCATCTTAGTCTAGTTAAAATTGCGAAGAAAAACTCTGACGTTGTTATCACGACAATCTTTGTTAATCCAACTCAATTCGCGCCCCATGAAGATTTTGATAAGTATCCACGCGATATTGAAGCAGATAAAGCGCACGCTCAATCCGCGGGAACCGATATTCTGTTTACTCCCGATGTATCATCGATGTATCCTGAGAATTATCTGACGTATGTTGAAATTGAAAAAATATCGAAGGTCCTTGAGGGGAAATTCCGACCGTCACATTTTCGTGGGGTTGCGACTGTTGTAGCAAAGCTATTCAATATCACACAACCACATATTGCTGTTTTTGGTCAAAAGGATGCTCAGCAAATTGCAATAATTAAACAAATGGTTAGAGATTTGAATTTCAATATCAAGATTGTTGTTGGTCCCATCATCAGAGATCATGATGGGCTTGCGCTGAGTTCGAGAAATGTTTACCTTTCGCCGCAAGAACGCAGCGAAGCTATCGTCCTTCACCAATCATTAGAACTCGCACAACAGATTATTCACTCGGGTGCTCGGCATAGCCATGAAATAATTGATAATATGATGAAATTAATATCATCGAAACCGTCAGCACAGATCGATTACATTTCCATCACTGACGCAGAGACGTTAAGTGAGCTTTCTACAATAATACCTGCTACCGAAGTATTAATTTCACTCGCTGTCCGCATCGGAGCGACTCGACTCATAGATAATATAATTGTGAATGCATAGAACATGGCAGGTAATCTTTCAACATCAAGAAAATTAGCCGTCGTGATCCTTGCTGCAGGTAAAGGGAAACGTATGAACAATCCTGCAATGGCAAAGGTGATGTACGAGATTAATGGGAAACCAATGGTGGATTATGTAGTGGATCTTGCTGGAAAGTTGAAAGCACATCGCATTCTCTTGATCGTCGGATGGCAGAAACAATCCGTTATCGATTATATCTCGAAGGTTTATTCAAATGTGGAATTCATTGAACAGGCGGAGCAATTGGGCACTGGCCATGCTGTTCTTCAAACTGAAGCCGCATTGAATGATTTTGAAGGAGATTTGTTAATCCTCTCTGGAGATGTACCGTTACTAACTGATAAAACTGCAAAAGCGCTTCTCGGATATCACCTGACGAGCGATGCACTAGCGACTATTCTTACAGCCGAACTCGAAGAGCCGAAGGGGTATGGTCGGATTATACGAAATGACGATGGGAGTGTCCAACGCATCGTCGAAGATAAGGATGCATCCAAAAAAGAACTTGGTATAAATGAAATTAATTCGGGGATTTATGTGTTTGAAAAGAAGAAGCTATTCGAGTGTCTCAAGCTCCTGAAGCCGGATAACCAACAGGGAGAGTACTATTTAACAGATGTTTTTGAACACTTTTGGAAGAATACATGGAGAGTATCTGCTGTGAAAGCAATTGATCCCATAGAAGTTGTTGGAATTAATGATATTAGTCAGCTAGATCGGGCACATGCCTTTTTAACATCACGGAACAATGCTTGAATGTTTGACAATCTTGCTCTTTTTACGTATAATAAAAATAGAATTTCACGAGACCTAAAGATGCGAACAACATTAATGTCATTCACGCTTTTATTACTGATTTCTGTCAGTGTTGATGGGCAATTTAAATCGCAGGTAGAGAATCAGCCCAGTGCATCACAACTACTTGTGCGGCCAACATCGAGCATTGGAAGCATTCTTGGTTTACTCAATCCTGAAAATTTTCGAATGCAGCATAATTTTTCTTTTAGTTATCTATCGGGAGGTGGACAAGGATTATCCTTGGCTTCCTATACAAATAGCATGTTCTACAAAATTGCAGATCCGCTGAATGTTCGATTTGATCTAACGCTGCAAGGTTCGCCTTTCGGTGGGTATGATCAAACTCATTCGAGCGACTTTAATAAACTCTTTCTCAGTAGAGCCGAGTTGAACTACCGTCCATGGGAGAATTTCCTCATCAACGTACAATACCGCCAGCTACCGTTTAGTTACTATAGATTTTATTCGCCGTACTCTTCAGCATTGTTCGATAGAGACGAATAACAAAAAGTGAAATTTAGATATTCATTAATTTCGTAATAGGTGCTTACACTTCGAGGTGTTTCAACCGGGGAAGAATTATTTTAGATTGTTAAGAAGAGAAGGTTTATTGGAGCAAGACAAGACTCGGGAGCCAGAGGAATCCACAAACAATCCTCCTACAACTCTACTCATCATCTTTCTTAATACAGTTATTGTTATCCTCCTTCTTGTCATCGGATATTTTTCATACGCTTTCATTT
>DASRUF010000016.1:0-4951 GCA_035655575.1 Bacteroidota bacterium
ACTCATCGATCTTCTTGATATCCTTTTAGTCTCGTTCATTTTTTATAAGTTGTACATGATTATGCGCGGGACTGTTGCGGCGCAGATTTTTGTGGGGCTTGTCCTGATCATCGCATTTTCCTTTGTTGCCCAAGCAATAAACTTTAAAGCGATGAATTGGATACTCAGGACCCTAACAGATATTTGGGTCATTGCGTTTATTGTTCTGTTTCAACCTGAGCTACGTCGGCTTCTCATTCTTGTTGGACGAAATCGTGTAGTGCGTATGTTTTTACGCCTCGATGTGAGTGAATCGATAGAGGAAATAGCGAGTGCGGCTGCAGAGCTTGCTCGTAAACATCATGGAATGTTGGTGGTCATCATTCGAGCGACAGGATTGAAGACACTTGTCGAAACAGGTGTCGCTCTCGAAGCAAGAATTAGCAAACCGCTTCTTGTCTCACTTTTTAATCCACGTTCTCCGTTGCACGATGGGGCTGTAGTAGTGCGCGATCGCGTTATAGAAGCTGCTCGCGTGACTCTTCCTTTATCCCAGACAGCAACCATTGGTGATTTTATCCTTGGAATGCGTCATCGTGCCGGGTTAGGTATTTCTGAGCAAGCAGACGTGATTGCAGTGATTGTCTCTGAAGAAACCGGAAAAATTTCGATGGCAGATAATGGTGTTCTCGTCAGGGGGTTAACCACAACTGAATTACGCAATGAGCTTCACACTCGGTTATCTTCGCCTCCCGATAAATCTATGAAATCGATCTGGAAAGTTTTGAGAGCACATGGTTAATGATTCACATATAAAAACCACTGTGGGAAATTCAGCTCAAAGAAAAACACTTCGCCGATTCGATCTGGAACGCAATGAGATGATCGATCTACTGAGGAAACGGGGAATAACTGACGAGCGATTACTGAGGGCGATGAGTGTTGTTGATCGGCATGAATTCGTACAGGATGCTTTCATTGATCGTGGTTATGAAGACTCGGCTCTCCCCATCGGCTACTCGCAAACGATTTCACAACCTTATACAGTTGCGTACATGACGGAATGTTTGGAAGTAGAGAAGGGGGATAAAATCCTAGAAATTGGAACTGGTTCAGGTTACCAAGCTGTTATTCTTGCTGAGATGGGTGCTCGTGTGTTTACCGTCGAGCGCCACATGGAGCTTTTAAATCAAGCTCGGAAAGCGTTCGATAAATTTGGATACCATATTGCGTCAAAATGCGGCGATGGGACGTTAGGGTGGAATGAATTCGCACCGTATGATGGTATTATTGTGACGGCAGGAGCTCCCGAGGTTCCGAAATCCTTCCTCGATCAGATTGCAAACGGTGGAATTATAGTCATTCCTATTGGTGATATAGAAATTCAAAGCCTCCACGTCATTAAACGTTTGGGAGGGAAATATGAGACAGAAGAATTTCCTGGCTTCAAGTTTGTCCCCCTTGTTGGGAAGATGGGTTGGAAATAATCAACGACGAGCGGCGCGCGTGCTCGCTCCATCGATGAATGAGATAAACGAGTAGGGATGATGTGAGCTATGCGCAAATTATCGAACACACACCGTACCCGCCCGACCGCAGAAGGAGTGGTATCTGACAACTCAAATACTGAGAGACGTGTCTTGGTTTTGGTCGGTCCGACCGCTTCGGGAAAAACGGCAGTTTCTTTCTTCATCGCACAGCACCTGAAGATTGAAATCATCTCTGCAGATTCACGACAGATTTACCGATACATGGACATTGGAACGGCAAAACCATCCGGAGAAGATCGACAACATATCCCTCATCATTTCATCGATATCCTCACTCCCGATACGGAGTTTAACGCCGGTGAATATGGAAAAGAAGGCAGACGGATTGTTGATGAGATTTTTCAGAGGAAAAGAATGCCGTTAGTTGTTGGGGGCTCAGGGCTGTATATTCAATCGCTCGTTGATGGCTTTTTTGAAGGACCATCTGCTGATAAAACAATCCGGAAAAAGTTAAATGAACGTTTAGCGACTGAAGGAGCTGATAAACTTCTCGAGCAACTTAGAAGTGTCGATCCCGTCGCTGCTTCGAAAATGATTTCAAGTAATACTCGAAGAATTATCCGGGCTTTGGAAGTTTATGCCCTGAGCGGCGTTCCAATTTCTCAACTTCAACAAAATCGGAGAGAGTCTAATTTTACTCCTATTATTGTTGGACTACAATGGGATAGAAAGATGCTTTATGAGCGCATAAATCGAAGGGTTGAGTGGATGCTGAAACAAGGATTTGTTGAGGAAGTGAGAAAATTACAAAGTCTTGGATATTCAAGAGACCTTAATGCCATGCAGACGGTAGGGTACAAAGAGGTGTATGATTTCTTGGAGGGTAAAACAGATTACGATCGAATGGTTGAACTAATGAAACAGAATTCTCGTCGCTTCGCTAAGAGGCAGTTGACTTGGTTTCGTCGTGATAAGAGAATTAAGTGGTATGATGTCCAAAACGAAGAAGAATTAAAAACGATTGCTGTAAAGATCTGTGATTATTTTGGATTGACAAAAATACCTCTTTGATAATTCTGTAAAGTGAGCTAATAGGGATAATAAAAACTATCTGATCTTGTTTGGACTTCAATAGTGCATTTCTTATCTTTTGAAGTGAGTAACGGGGCGTGGCTCAGCCCGGCTAGAGCGCTTGGTTCGGGACCAAGAGGTCGGCGGTTCAAATCCGCCCGCCCCGACGAAAAAAATAAGTTATCCATAATCATTTTGTAGTTACGAGGCAATCCCACCCTGATCTCCTCACCAATCAATATCCTCATCGTTGAAGACAATCTCGCACATCTGACCATTACGAGATATGTTCTCAGAAAGAATAACGTCGAAGGAGAATATTTTGTTGTCCGTGACGGTCAAGAAGCTTTAGATTTTTTATTTCATCGGGGACAATATTCAGATACATCACGATATCCCATGCCCGATCTTATCCTCCTTGATTTGAATCTTCCGAAGCGCGATGGAAGAGAAGTGTTAAAGATCATCAAAAGCGATTCTGTTTTGACGGGCATTCCCGTTGTTATTGTGAGTACTTCGAATCGGGAAGAGGATATTCAATATGCTCTTCAAATGGGTGCTGTTTCATATATCAGTAAATCGAGTGGGTTTGATCAGCTCCACGAGGCACTTGGTGGGATCGTAAAATTCACTCGTTCTGCAATGGGATAACTACCCGGTCTTGTTTTGAAACTCAATAAAGAAATTTGTATTATGAAAAAGTTAATTTCTAACAACATATGCAATACATCCTTGCCATTATTGGTCGTCCTAATGTTGGAAAATCCACCCTCTTCAATCGTATCATTGGAGGGCGGGATGCTATTGTTCATGATCTTCCGGGAGTAACTCGCGACCGTCATTACGCACCGGTCGATTGGGCAGGAAAATCATTTACAGTCATCGATACGGGAGGATATGTTCCAGATTCCACAGATCTTTTCGAAGCAGCAATCAGGGAACAAGCGGAAATCGCAATACAAGAGGCAAGTGCAATCGTTTTTTTAGTCGATGCTACAACCGGAATAACACCCCTCGATGAAGATATTGCAAACATTCTTCGTAAATCCAGTAAAAAAATCCATCTCGTTGTCAACAAGGTTGATTCAGAAAAAAGAGAAGCCGATGCTGCGATTTTTTTTCGATTAGGTCTTGGTGATCCCATTTCTCTTTCTGCTCTCGCTGGGCGAAAGATTGGTGATTTTTTAGATGAGGTGACGAAAAAATTCTCTGAAAATGGAAATCTTGAAGAGGATGATCGCCTCAAGTTAGCAATCATCGGTAAACCAAATGTCGGTAAATCCTCGTTGGTGAATGCGTTGCTCGGCAAACAGCGAACTATTGTAACTGATATTCCCGGAACTACACGAGATTCTATCGACTCAGTTTTGAAATATCAAAATGAGGAATTTATTCTCATCGATACTGCTGGGCTGCGGAGGAAGAGTCGTATCAAAGAGAGTATCGAATTCTACAGCATACTGCGAACTTTGAAAAGCATCGATCGGTGCGATATTGCCGTTCTCATGACCGATGCAGAACAGGGAATGGATAAGCAGGATTTACGTATACTCGAAGACATTGCGGAACGCAGAAAGGGAGCAATCCTTGCAATCAATAAATGGGATGCGATTAAAAAAGATGGACAGACAGCCAACAATTATGAGAAGGCGTTAGGTGAATTTTTGAGGATCTATGATTATGTTCCTATCGTTTTTATCTCTGCCCTAACGAAGCAACGAATATTTAAAGTGATCGAAATAGCAAAGAATGTTCATGCGGAACTGAACAAACGCATCGCGACAAATCAACTGAATAAAATTCTTCTCAAAGAAATAGGAAAAAATCCACCCTCAACGACTACGGGAAAGGAAATAAAAATTAATTACGTTACACAGGTAAAATCGAATCCACCGACTTTCACCTTTTTCGCCAACGAGCCGAAACTTGTTGATGACCAATACAAGCGATTTCTTGAGAGGAAAATTCGTAGTCATTTTGGTTTTTTGGGTGTCCCGATAGTATTACACTTTCGCAGAAAAAATTAATCCTTCACCAACCACCTATTAAATCAAGAATGAAAAAGAAACGAATACTGGTTATTGGCGGACTTGCCGCAGGACCAAGTGCAGCAGCGAAAGCCGCTCGAACGAACCCAAATGTCGAGGTCACACTCTTTGAAGCGAGTGAAACAGTGTCGTATGGTATATGCGAGGCTCCATATGTTATCGGTGGATTAATTCCAGATGAAACTAAGTTGGTTGTGTATACTCCAGAACAATTGAAGGAGGAGCGAGGTTTTGACGTTAAGATTCTTCATCGGGTTGAGAAGATTTATCCTTCCAAGCACCGGCTCGCTGTCCGTGATATCCGAAGAAATGAATTTGTTGAATATGAGTATGATAAAATCATTATCGCAACAGGGTCAGTCC
>DASRUF010000017.1:0-3357 GCA_035655575.1 Bacteroidota bacterium
CTTCAAACACTGAAAATGGCTTTGAGTAGTGAAGAGATCGAAGTTCAATCGATGTATCCCAATCTAATTAGAACTGCAGAACTAGAAAAGTTTCAGGAGGCACAGAATCAATTTCAAACAACACTCGATGCTGATGCGAGGCATGTTGAGCTACTCAACGATGCTCTGGATAGAAATGGCAAAATACCGAAGACACAATATCTCGTGTGCCAAGGATGCGGATATATTGCCACTTCAATAATCGAAGTGTGTCCACTCTGTCAATCGAATAAGGAAACATTTAAAAAAATCTGAGATCCAGATAGAATCTCACTCACTCCTGACATCTTTCAGAACTATCAACATCGTTGATACAACCTTCTCAAATATCTTGACGGATATCGCTTCAATCTTCTCACATAAGACAATCCACCAAAATAGAGAATGAAGAATTTCAGTTACCAAGGAAATTTTACAGAGATTGTCCATTACAATAAATTTTATCTAACAAAAAATACATGGGCTTTGACACTTCAATAAATCATGAGTAACTATATGCCAATGGTAAATGAGCAAAATCCTGAAACTCTTATCCAACCAAACCAATATCAACTCAAACAGCGACGGGGTGTTTACATCAACATAGGGGACGCTTTGGTTAAAAACAAGTATCTATTTTCTGATGAGGAGGCGAGTTTTTACGAAAGCATCGACCTCATTTACCGAACACTCTGCAGTATACTCTACAATTTTGTTCCAACATCAGGGCACCCAGGCGGAAGTATATCATCTGGCAGAATGGTTCAATCACTTATTTATCAGATGATGGATTACGATTTCTCCGCCCCTGATCGTACTGATGCTGATATACTTTCGTATGCGGCAGGGCACAAGGCAATGGGACTCTATGCGATGTGGGCTCTCCGCAATGAACTTGTCCGACTTGGATGCAAGCAATTGGGCATCAACAAACTCATGGCGGACGAAAAACGACAGCTTCGATTAGAGGACTTACTCGGCTTTCGTCGCAACCCTACAAACGAAACCGCATTGTTTAAAAAACATCGTGCGAAAGCTCTCGATGGTCACCCAACGTGTGCAACGCCGTTCATCAAAATTGCAACAGGAGCAAGTGGTGTGGGCGTACCTGCTTCATTTGGCTTGGCATTAGGTGCAATCGATATCTATCGCGATGACCCACCGAAAGTCCATCTCATCGAGGGGGAAGGGGGCATGACTCCAGGCCGCGTTCACGAAGCGTTAGCTGCAGCAGCAACAGCTCAATTATATAACGTTTTCCTTCATGTCGATTGGAACCAGGCATCGATTGATTCGAATCACGTATGTCGTGAAGATAATATGCCGGGTGATTATGTTCAATGGAACCCTATTGATTTATGCTACCTCCACGATTGGAATGTCATTTTCGTCCCTGATGGGCACAATTTTATTCAAGTCGTCGCTGCTCAACAATTCGCACTGTCAATCGATACAAAACAACCAACAGCCATTGTTTACCGTACACACAAAGGCTGGAAGTACGGCATCGAGGGAAAAGATTCTCACGGAGCCGGACATAAATTTTGCACCGATGGCTACTACAAGTCTCTCCAAGAATTTGAACAAACATTTCACGTTACATTCCCTCGATTCCAAGGAGATCAGACACAAGAACGGGTTGAAAAAGTTTATTTCGATTCACTGATGATCATTCGTACGGTACTTGAACAAAATTCCAAACTTACTCGGATCACGACAGAAAAAATTTTACAGTCACAACAACGCTTGAACAATCGCAACCGCATTCCCAGAGGATCATCACCAAAATTAACAGCAATCTACAAATCGTCAGAAATAATTATTAAAAAACCACCTTTAGAACTATTGCTGCAACCCGGCACTTCGATTACATTACGTGAAGTTCTTGGGAAGGCTCTTAACATTTTGAACAAGAAAACAGAAGGCGCATTCTTTGGTGCCGCCGCAGATCTTTTAGGATCGACGAGCGTAAACATGATCAATCGAGGATTTACTGAAGGGTTCTTTAACGCTGTCCGGAATCCCGATTCACGTCTTATCGCAATCGGTGGTATTTGTGAGGATGCGATGGGGGCAATGATGGCAGGCCTTGCAAGTTATGGTTTTCATATGGGTGTAACGTCGTCTTATTCAGCATTCATCGCCGCGTTAGAGCATGTTGCTGCACGATTACATGGTATTGGCCAACAAGCTAAGCAAATGATCACGGGTGAACCATACAACACTTGGATTATGGTGAATGCTCATGCGGGAGTAAAAACTGGAGAAGATGGACCGACACATGCCGACCCACAAGCACTCCAGCTTTTACAAGAATGCTTCCCTGATAATGTCCTTATCACACTTACGCCATGGGACCCACAGGAAATTTGGCCCCTCTTGATTGCGGGCTTGCAGCGGAGACCCGCAATTCTCGCTCCATTTGTTACAAGGCCCCCTGAAAAAATCGTTGATCGGAAAAAACTGAAACTTCCACCTGCACATGAAGCTGCTCATGGAGTCTACGCAATGCGGAGGGCGGATAAAAATACTCGGCAATATAACGGTACGATCGTCCTGCAAGGCAATGGTGTTGCAAGTATCTTCGTAAACGAAGTTTTGCTCAGGATCGAGCAAGAAGGTTTAAATCTCAACATCTTTTATATCTCAAGTGTTGAGCTGTTCCACTCACTCCCGAAATCGAAACAAGAAAAGATTTTCCCTGAAGCACTAACGTATGAATCCATCGGTATCACCGACTTCACACTTCCAACTCTTTATCAGTGGGTTCGCAGCAACGAGGGCATTAGACGTTCGCTCCATTCGTTCCGTGGCGGACATTATTTAGGCAGCGGTTCAGCATCGAAAGTATTAGAAGAAGCAGGTATCCACGGGGCAGGACAGTTTAAGACTATCATGAAATACGCGTCAGATGTGGAGAAGAGAAAGAAACGACGTAAATGATACTTATAATCCAATCTCTAAATGAATGAGTTTTTTGGTTATATGATTTGATAGCATTACACTCTCGAACTGACTAATCGACTTTAAATAATATCTAGAGAAGACTGAAGCCCTACCCCCATTATGATAACTCCCTGTTTCTCGCATTTATGGGAGATAATCTTTACATTTATTGAGCCGTGAGGCTATTGCTATTTAAAAAAGAAATAAAAGACATACATCGTTTTTACTCCCTCTTTGGAAGGAAAAACCAATAAGCATCTAAACGTTGGAAGCCACAGCGAGAGATTGGTGTTGTCACTTACCTTTCCGATTGGTATATTCCATCTGTTATTTTTATGGACAAATGATTTGTAGAAGACAACCAATATAATAATAAATGCAGTGGTTCGTTTA
>DASRUF010000018.1:0-4678 GCA_035655575.1 Bacteroidota bacterium
CAGAGTTCGAGAACACCATTTCGGTATTTGATGACGGATCGTGTGAAGTGGTAACGCCAAAGGCGAGATTTGCATAGTAGCGCCAATTTGTTTGTGGTGTCAAGGACTCGAATCCTATATGAGCGTGAACATCCACCATCCCCGGCATGATATATTGGCCAGCAATGTTGATGGTTTTTACGTTGGGTGGAATGGAAACACTCGCCGACGGTCCAACAGCTTTGATGCGATTACGCTCAATTAAAACAGTTGCATTTGGGATAACCTCATTGCCCTTCATCGAAATGACCGAAGCACCGACCAGTGCTAACGATCCTGTTGGATTATCTGATTCTACCTGAAAACCGATATTTAGCCCAACAGTGTCGGGTTGTTCTTGGATGCTGTCTTTCGCTCCCTCAACGAATTTGAAAGTGTTCGTGAGATCACGCGAATAAAGTTCTGGTCCTAAAGACCAGTATAATTTTTTACTGTCAATCGACCAATTGATATACGTCCCAGCGTCCCGAGTAACTTTTTTAATTGGGTAATCAGTGGTAGCAGGACTGATATTCACACCCTGTCCGGTTTTTGGAAAGACGGCAATGTAAGCGTTGTATCGTTCAACGAGTGCAATCCATTCTTCATCAGGTGAAGGAAGTATTTGTAGCGCGTTTTCCGATAAGAGATGTACACGACGTAGCTCTCCATTCAGTCCAATGCTGACCAGTGCACTTTTTTCTCCTTCACGAGATGCAAGAAAAATACGATCACCCTTTTTATTAAACAATGGACGTGATCCTTCTTCAGTAATCAGAGTTGGTTTATCGGTGCCTTCGACAGGCATCCAATAGATTCCTGGTTCTTTGCTGTAGAGATTGCCTCGCAACATATCACCACCTGTGCGTCGAAATACAATCTTTTTTCCATCATGCGAGAATGACGGCTCAATATACGTGCCCTTCCATTTCAGAAGCTTGGTCATACTTGCTCCATCAGATCGAATCTTCATGATTGCCCCCTGGTCCTGATCGTTCCATGTCGTATAGACAATCCATTTTCCATCGTCAGAAAATGAGGGATACATTTCGAAGTTTTTTTCATCACTTGTGAGACGTTTTGCTGCGCCAGTAGGCAAAGATTTGATCCAAAGCTTGCCTAAGGTGTTATACAATACGTTTTTCTGATCGGGTGAAACCGTAACCCATCGAAGCATTTTTAGATTGAATTTTTCCGGGTTGACGCTTTGAGGAAATCGTACTGCATCGGTAATAGTTTGTTTCGATTTTACTCTGAATGGGATTTGAGTGGCTTCATGCGTTTGAATATTTACTCTCCAAATTTTCCCTTTTGCCCAAATCACGATGTGTTTGTTATCCGGTGTCCATGAGAATCCGGGATAGACGCCGAAAATTGCCCATGCTTCTTGTTCATCATGATCGAGTTTATCAAAAATAGGAGTTTCTTTCCCGCTTGCGATATCATATAAAAATAAGACAGTGTTGAGTCGCACTCGCCTTACAAATGCAATGGTTTTGCCATCGGAAGAAACTTGAGGACGCACTGAGCCGCCAGCCCCACTGATATACTGGTCGGTTTTTCCCGTTTGTAAATCGAGGCGCTGTATGACATAAATGATTCCATAAGGATCTTTATTATATTGAAAGCCGCCACCGGGACTAACATCTTCGCTGTAGTAGAGATAACGACCATCAGGCGAAAGACACGGTTCGCCCGCATCCTGTTCCCAGTTCTTTCGTTTCGTGAGCTGCAATCCATCGCCGCCACCGATGTGGTACATCCACATCTCGCCGGATCCAAGGGAACGAGTGTTTCGGTAATGTTTTCGAGCAACAAGATACTTGCCATCGGGTGTCCACACAGCGTTATTGGTCTGCCGTTCTTTTTCTTTTGTGATTTGTTTTGGATTTTTATTCCGTCCTGTATCAACGAGTGGAATGCTAAGATCCAAGATCCAGATATTATCACATCCATCCCGATCGCTGGTGAAAGAAATCTTCTTTCCGTCCGGGCTAAAGCGAGGTTGAACATCATAGGCAGGACCGCCAGCAAGCAGAGCTGCCTCACCGCCTATTATTGGTATGATGTAAATATCTCCTAAGAGATCAAACACAATCTGTTTTCCATCGGGACTGATATCAAGAGTTATCCATGTTCCTTCATCGGTATCGAACTCGATATCTGATGTTGGTCCATGTTTGGCTGTGACATCCCATTTGGGCTCCGATTTCTTTGCGGAATCTTTCTGCGTTGTAGCTATTTGGGCATATGATGCGCTCGATGAAGCAATAAAAGTAGATATAAGAATTATGATATACAGTTGTTTCTGAAACATGGTGGTCCCTTTCCAAATTGAGGGTTAAATTTGTGAAAGAAGATACATAGTATTCTCAAAGTAATCAAACACAAACTCTTCTCCAGAATTGGTATTGATTCTCAAATCTATTAAATTATCTTCCATGACGAAAGAGACTCGCTGGCGAATTCTTATTGTTGTTTCCCTCATCATTGGATACATCATCGTTGCTGTCATCAGATCGGGCACAGCATGGTAATTCGTGATCGGAGCAGGGTGGGCGTACCTATCATAAATCAAGCATGTTCGTTTCTTCAAACGTTCAGGCAGCTGTCCGAAAACGGACTTGTTCGTTATGCAGATGACCTCCTAAGTTATTTTCACAATCTCCATGATAATTTTGCGATATCAAAAAGTAAAAGCCCGAGATTTTCCGGGAATACATTTATCATTCTCGAAGAAATCATTTACCAATTAGAATCGAACCCAGATGAGACATTAAAGAACTCGGGATTACGAGAATTTATCCTACAGGTTCTTGAGGATATTTGTGTACAAAGAATTACGATTGCGCGGAAGCACAGTTGAGCTAAAACCGATCTTTCTCTAAACTTGTTAAAACGCTGGATTTTATTGATTGATAAATATGACTGAATGTACTATGTGCAAAAAATCTTCTTGCTTCTTCGGTACACAATGCCTATATTTTTTTAATTGTATATTCTCAAAGTGGGGATGCTATGGACAGAGCGAAGAAACAACGGAAGATTTTGTTAGTTGATGATGAAGCCGGCTTCGCCGAGCTTCTCCGTGATCTACTTGTCATGGACGATTATCAAGTAGAACTTGCATATGATGGACTGGAGGGATTGGAAAAACTTCAAACATTTGCCCCCGACATCATCATCTCCGATATTATGATGCCGCGAATGAGTGGCTTTGAGATGTTTAAAAAAGTAAAAGCATCTCCGGCTACAGCTTCAATACCCTTTCTCTTTATCACAGGATTTCAAGATGAGCGAGTGTTATCAGAAGCACGTAAGATAGGCGTTTTCGGAATCTTGAAAAAGCCAATCGATATCGATCAGATTGAAGCTCGTCTCGTCGATATATTGAAGAAACAAGATGTCATTACGCCCGATAGATAACAAGCTGGATTTCCTCCGGTAAAAGTTCAGAAACTGTTCGAAGTACATCTCCCCTCAAGGCTCTCTCCACCAATGTTCGTTGTGTTGCACCAAGAATCAATCGATCGACTCCTAAGGTTGCTGCTTGTTCAGCAATTGTATAGCCAACCTCACTTGAAATGATACTGATGAATCGATAGGGAATTTCATATTCATGACAAATTTTTTCCATCCAGTCTTGGCTTACGAAAGAATCGGAAGGAATTTTATCAGGTAACAATCCGACAACGGCGATCTGTTTAATCTGAAGAATAAACAGAAATGATTTTCTTAATTTTGCTTCCTCGCAAGCATGTCGAAGTAATTTTTCACCACCACCTCTCACTGAGACCATAATCTTATTCGTAAATCCACCGGTTTCAATTTTGAATGGTGCTGATGCAGGTGCTATGACAGGGACCGGCCGTAGTGATGGTACAACCTGTTCTTGCCTCTTCGCGAGCATCCGAGCAGTAAGACCGATGGCGAGAATTGACGATGCGAAGATCACTGCCTTTGTTTTTTCTACTACGATTGTCGTTTCGATGAGAAGTAGAATTATACTCGATATCGTCATGTATAGTCTTGTCGGGGTGGATATTTTCAGTGAGCGGTCCGTTGCTGTTGATCCAATGTTGATGAGAATCGCGCCCACAACACCAATGGCATACATCTGTGCCAAAGTCAATACGTCGTGAACAAGGAATAGAACAATGATTGGAACAAGGGTTGCAACGATAAGTGGAACTACCGGAACGCCATATTTGTTGAGACGTCGCATCGTCATCGGGAGTTCTTTATCCACCGACATCAGGAATTGAATTGAGGTGAGGGCGTTTATGGCTGTGTTACCAGCCGAAATAAGAAGCAATCCGAGAATGCCACCGACGATCGGTCCGAACCAATTACCAACGTAAGATTCTCCGAGGAATCGGATCATTTCCTCCTTGTGTTCATTTGTATCAAGATTTGGAATGGCAAGCATTGCCAGTCCGAGGAAAATAGTTGCAAGAGTGATTTTCGAGAGCACGATGAGAATTGCACGACGTGAATTGCGGATTGGGTCTTTCATTACCCCCGTCATATTCGAGATGGATTCAATGCCAGATATGGCAAGGATGATCCCAACAAATATTCTCCAATTCTCGAACAGTCCACCGGGTGCCGGTTCAAGAACAACTGTTGATGGTGAGATTGGTAAAGTGAAAAGGATAAG
>DASRUF010000019.1:0-19574 GCA_035655575.1 Bacteroidota bacterium
ACCTGAATAACATTACCTTTAAGATCGGTTATGACTAAAACATCTTCCATGGTATCGAGAACGTTCCATAATATCTGTTCGGATTCGTACAATTCAATTTCACGTTGTTTTCGCTCACTGACCTCCCGTAAAAGACATAGAACACCAATTTTATTTCCCTGTTGATCTCGAAGCGGCGTGAAGCGACCTGAGAAGCAACCTAAATCATCCTTTCCCGGGA
Organism: Bacteroidota bacterium; assembly: GCA_035655575.1. Taxonomy (GTDB): domain Bacteria; phylum Bacteroidota; class Ignavibacteria; order UBA10030; family SZUA-254; genus DASRUF01. Next base: position 221 of record DASRUF010000019.1, read on the forward strand.
TTTTATACCGAATATCATCCGAACTCACTTCCTCACCCCCAAGCGATTGTGAAAGAAGCTGATTAATTTTTTTCTGCTCAGACGATGGAAAAATATCGAATTCCAATTTTCCAATTGTATCATGTTCGGCAATACCCGTAACCTTCTCCATTTCATGATTCCAGAATACGCACTTCAGATTTCGGTCAAAACCTATCAAACCAGCATTCAAACTTGAGAGAATATTATTTTTTTGAAGAACAGCATTCTGCAAGTTACCGATAAGCTCTTTCTCATCAGTGATATCTCTAACAATTCCCAACAGACGAACAACGGTACCATTTTCATCTCGCTCCAATTTCACAGTATCACGCACCCAACGATAGCTTGCTTTCCCTCTTGGTAAAATGCGATATTCAACGATAGTATTTTCTCCTAATTCGTTCAGTCTTGTTGTTCTTTCAAGAAGAACTTTTTTATCGTCGGGATGTACTAAACTCAACCATAGTGCTCCATTTCGATAAAAGTCTTTTGGAGAATATCCGACTAATTGCTTCACATTCGAATTGATAAACGAGAATAAACCCTTGGGTAAATTTATATAGAGAATGTCCTGAATAGACTCGATGAGTGAATAATATCGTTCCTGAGCTTCCTGAATCTTCGCTAATCGTTCAGCATTAATGACGGCAGCTCCAAATTGATAGCCAATAGTAGACAGTAGCTCGGTCGAGTGTTGAACGCTTCGACTAACTTCTTTAGAAGCGAGGAAAATCATCCCGATGGGGTGCTCGTGGGAAAGTATAGGTAGTAAACATATTTCTGAAAGATTTGCCTGCTTAAAAAGTGACCGATACGGGAGAAAACTAGGATATTTTCCAAACCGAAATAAATGGGGCTCTTTCGTCTTCGCAATAAATCCACCTAATCCTTCCTCCAAATTTAGAGTGGTCAAATTTTTGTTCAATAGCTCAGGAAAATTTCGATGATAAGCAAGATTCATTTCCTTTGGGTTAGGACCAACTAAATATAGTGCGCCAATATTCCATGATAAAACTTCCATCATCTTCATCAATCCATGGGATAGGAGCTTACGAAGTTCAATTTGATCATGGACCACGGGGGTAATTTCCTTGAGTAGGTCTAAGGCATCAGATCGATTTTTCAATTCATGAATTAACCGCAGGGATTCTGTTACATCTTGAAAAAAAGCAAGCAAGACTCCATCTTTTTCGGAATGAAGGGGTGTTACCATCATTTCGATTTCGACATTTGTCCGATCTAATTTTACACCTTTGTACCTACATTCAACGGGAGAAGATCTTCCTACGAACCGTTTAGAGAATACTTCACGTACTCGCTCTCTTTCCTGCTCGTCAACCACAATTGTTATTTCTTGTCCGATAGCATCATCGTGAGAACCGAATCCAAAAACTTTTAGGAATGCATCATTTCCAAACAGAAATCGATTATCTCTTATGAGAGCGACAGCATGAGGAGATTTCTCAACGATGGAACGATATTTCTTTTCTGAATCCTCCAATCGTCTTTGTATTATCTTTTCAGATGAAATGTCAATAAACGATATTTGTTCACACTGCTTACCTTGGAAGGGTATTTTTGAAGAAGTGATACGACATTCACATGTCGTGTTATCATTCTTTTTACATTCAAGTTCAATATAAATGGTGTCAGAAAGCTCCTTCGAAGAACCAACCACTTTGCGATATTTTTTTAAAGACTCAGCAGTAATAAAATTCCGGAAATCTTTTTTCGATATACTCTCAAATGAATCGTATCCAAATATTCTATAAAAAGCCTTATTTGCATAAAGAGGTTTTGAATTGTGTAAGACAAGAATAGCATGAGGTAAACCATTAACAATCAGCTCATATTCTTCTGCTGCTTTTCGAAGGATAGCTTCATCCCGGCGGATATCCGAAATATCTCTAATGACAGCCAGATAAAACTTATTACCTAAATTTGTAACAGTGATTTGAACAGGAAATAATTTACCCGATGATTTAGTTAGATGAAATTCATCTGAAATTTTTTTCTTGTGTCGTAACGCCAAGAGAAAACGCAACGCTCGAATTTTCTGGCCTGGAGAGACTAATGTAATCGGGTTGGCAATTTTTAGTTGACTAATTTCATAACCTAACATTGATTCAAGCGCAGAATTTATATCTCGAAAGTCCCCATTTAATTCAAACAAAACCATTGGTTCTGAAGATTGTCTAAATATTCTTTCAAACTGAGGGTTAAGAGAAAATATTTCTTTCTGAGTGGAGGCAATTTTATTCTCATCTGACGGGTGTTGAATCGCCTCCTCTACGGTGCCTCCAGGAATTTCTTTTTGTAGTTCATCGAATCGTAATCGATGGGGGATACTTCCAAAGGAAATATATCTGCCTTTCATATTGAGTGGAAAACAAAATACCTCTCCTTGATAACGAATTAAATCGAGACATAACGATGATGAATCTTTGAGTTCAGTAAGATTGTTGATATTGAATGCGGATCGTAAAGCGGAGCACACCAGGACAGAATTATTCCGATCAGCAAAATTAGTTAATACTTTGAACAATTCTATTACGTGGTTATCATTCCTTAAAACTTCTTTCCATTTTGAAAGATCATCTGTAAAAATAAAAGCACCCTTAAGGAAAGAACCGGCTTTTCGGCGTAATCTACTTGCTACCATCGGGACTCTTGCACTTTTCCCCTCTACCTTTACATGACAAAACTTTTTCCCCGACGATATGTGATGCATCAAGGAGTCATCAACGGAGAGATAAACAACAGGTATCTTTACAGAGGATGCATAATCAGTTATTGAGTGGACGATCTTGTACCAAAGGTCAACATCGGAAAGGAAGAGAAGAAGGGAATCACAAGAAAAAAGACCACCAATAAAACGATCAAAATTTGGTAGTCCTGTTGAGAAACGAATTTTCTTCATCGTTTTGCTTCAAGCTTTCATGAATTCCTCACTATGAATGTACAAAGATTTATTTTGGAGTTCAAACTAATAAAAAGAAAATAAAAAAGGCGTCCCATTATTAATAGGACGCCTTAATCTGATGGAAATCAGAATTTTTAGTTAATATACCAGGTCGCGATTAATGTTGCCGAACCTGTTCCAATTGATGTAGTGGTTACACCACTTGCACCTGTGCTATTGAAACCAAGGCCTATTTCACCCGCCCATGAGAAATTGCTGGAGAAGAAATATTCACCACCAAAAACTCCGACGACCGAAATTGAAGTTGGTGTGGTACCACCACCTGGGACCGATCCACCACCAAAACCAGCCTGAAGTCCGAGATATGGTGAAACATTTCCCAAACCACCAGCTAGATGGTATTCAAAGCCAGCGCCTACCTCAAAACCGGTTGTTGAACCACCACCGCCTGGAGGAGATATACTGGCTAGACCAGCTTCAAATCTAATTGCAAAATCCTCAGATGCTAAGAATTTAAAGCCAACAGTGTTCGCCCCTGCCACTGGTGAACTTGCAACTCCGAGTGATGTTTGGATACCCCATTGTCCTGATTTAGCCATGCTTTGACTAAAGCCGACTGAGCTAACCAAAATGATCAGCATTAAGGTGAAAACAACTTTCATCATTTGAACCCTCCAAATAAATATGGATAATTTAGTGAATTAGTTAATTATTGCATTACATTCGAAAAACAACGGTATGATTATAGTAAAAAAAAAGATATTTGTCAAGTATTTTTTTTTAATCTTTTTCTTGAAATGATTTATCTAAGATGCTTATCCCACTCAACAACAAAAAATCCTCATAATTTTACATTTTTGAAGGATTTTAATGAAATTGGCTCACTGTATGCAAAAATCATTGTAAATCATAGTGCATTGAACGAAAAAAAGATAATTGATGCTTAACCACCGAATTCTCTTATTTTCTAATCTTTCATCAATATCCGAGAGATAACAATCTTCTGAATTTCAGTAGTACCTTCATAAATTTCAGTTATTTTGGCATCTCGAAGGTATCTTTCTACGTGATATTCTTTGATGTAACCATATCCCCCATGAATCTGAATAGCCTCTAACGCCGATTCAACCGCCACTCTTGACGCATAAGATTTTGCCATCGCCGCGTATTGCACAAAGGGTTTACCAGCATCTTTTTCTGCAGCAGCTTTGAATGTTAGATATTGCGCTGCCTCAATTTTTGTCGCCATTTCAGCTATCTTAAACTGTATTGCTTGAAAGTCAGCGATGGACCGGCCAAACGCTTTTCGATCTTTTGCATATTTTATCGAACTATCTAACGATGCTTGAGCTATACCTAACGCCTGTGCTGCAATGCCTATTCTGCCACCATCCAATGTTTTCATGGCAAACTTAAATCCAAATCCCTCATCTCCGATTCTGTTCTGAATGGGAACTTTACAATCTTGAAAAGAAAGTGAGACTGTGTCAGAGCTTCGAATTCCTAATTTTTTTTCTTTCTTGGCGATGGTGAATCCTTGAGTTCCTTTTTCAACGATTAAGGTACTGATTCCATGTGGACCTTTTGACTTATCAGTAGATGCCATAACAAGGATAATATCGGCAGTCGAACCATTTGTAATAAAATTCTTTGTGCCATTCAATAGATAATAATCGCCACTGCGAGTCGCCGTTGTACGTTGATTTGACGCATCACTGCCAGCTTCCGGTTCTGACAATGCAAAAGCACCCAACTTTTTTCCAGAAGCCAGAGGTGTGAGATATTTTTTTTTCTGCTCTTCTGAACCCCATTGCTCTAATCCATAACAAACTAGCGAATTATTTACAGACATGATGACCCCACATGAGGCATCGACCTTGGAAATTTCTTTTATCGCTAGAACATAACTGATCATATCTAACCCGGCGCCACCGTATTTCTCGGGTACCATCATACCCATGAAACCGAGTTCCCCTAATTTTTTTACGGCTTCAAATGGGAATTCTTCTTTTTCGTCTCGATCAGCCGCAGAAGAAGCAAGCTCATCTTCAGCAAACTTCCGAGCTGTTTCCTGTATCATTAATTGTGTTTCAGTGAAGTCGAAATTCATATTCAGGTTTAAGAATTTGAAAGATGGAATTAAAGAAATATGATCTATGATTTATATGTATAAAACCCTTTTCCAGATTTTCGTCCAAGATGACCTGCTGCCACCATTTTCCTTAATAATGGACACGGACGATATTTAGAATCCCCTAAGCCGTCGTGGAGAACACCCATGATCGAAAGGCATACATCCAATCCGATAAGATCTGCCAGCGCTAAGGGACCCATTGGATGGTTCATGCCAAGTTTCATCACGTTATCAATTGCAGTCGGTGTTGCCACACCTTCCATCACACAATAGATAGCTTCATTGACCATCGGTAATAAAATTCGATTTGAAATAAAACCTGGATAATCGTTAACTTCCACTGGAATTTTCTCTATCCGTTCAGTAAGATGGACAACCGTTTGCAATGTTTCATCGCTTGTCGACAATCCACGGATAATTTCCACCAGTTTCATTACAGGAACCGGGTTCATAAAGTGCATCCCGATGACCTTCTCTGGGAATGATGTCCATGCGGCGATTTCTGTAATTGATATCGATGAAGTATTGGAGGCAAGAATTGTATGAGACCGCACCAATGAATTCAGATTTTTAAAAATTTCTTTTTTTATCAATTTATCTTCTGAGGCTGCCTCAACAACAATATCAGCATGTTCCACTGACACTTTAAGTGATACATCTTTATTAATCCTGAGAAGTGTTTTCCTCTTCTGATCTTCGGTGAGCGTTCCCTTTTTTATCTGACGATCGAGGTTGGTTGATATTGTGTTGATTGCCCGATCAACGAATTCAGGTTTAATATCATTTAAAACAACATCAAAACCGTATTGTGCGAAGACGTGTGCTATACCACCCCCCATAATACCAGCACCAATAACAGCTATATTTCTAATTTCCATTGTTTACCCCGTATTAACGTTCGACAATCATCCCGCTGGCTTCGCCTCCTCCAATACAGATTGCAGCCATACCTCTTTGAACATTTTGTTGTTTCATTGCATGAAGAAGCGTGACTAAAATTCGAGCCCCACTTGCTCCGATAGGATGGCCAAGAGCGACAGCACCCCCATGAATATTAACTTTATCGACACTCAAGCCAAGAATCTGATTTACCGCTAAACTAACGACTGCAAAAGCTTCATTGATCTCAAATAAATCAATAGCATCGAGACTCATTCCCACTTTCTTGATTAATCTGGTGATGACATCGGCTGGCGCTGTCGTAAACCATTCCGGCTCCTTTGCTACTGAATCATAAGCAACAATCTTAGCTATTGGTCGAAGACCAAGAGATTCAGCTTTTTTCTTCGCCATAACTACAATAGCAGCAGCACCATCATTAATTTTGGATGCATTGGCTGCCGTCACTGTACCATCCTTTTGGAAGGCAGGTTTGAGAGTATTAATTTTTTCGAATTTTACCTTTTTCGGTTCATCGTCGTCAGAAATTGTCATCGATGAGCCATCTCTCTGTGAATGTACGACTGGGACAATTTCTTCCTGAAAAAAACCACTATTGTTTGCTTCTATCGCACGTTTATAGCTAAGGGCAGCATATTTGTCTTGTGCTTCTCGAGTGATCCCATATTCTTTAGCACAAAGTTCTGCGGCTATGCCCATATGAAAATTATTATAGACATCCCACAGTCCATCGTTGATCATTGAATCAATCATCTGGGCATTTCCCATCTTATAGCCAGTGCGTGCCTTCTCGAGTAAATATGGAGTATTTGACATGCTCTCCATACCGCCCGCAACAATGATCTCTGCATCACCGAGCATGATTGCTTGTGTAGCAAGCATAACCGCCTTCAACCCAGAACCACAAACCTTGTTAATCGTCATAGTCCTTACCGAGGGGGGAAGTCCAGCAAAAATCGCAGCTTGTCGAGCCGGTGCTTGCCCAAGACCTGCCGTTAGGACACAGCCCATGATAACTTCATCAATCGCATCTTTTAATATGTTACTTCGTTTAATCGCTTCTTGAATCACGATTGCCCCAAGTTTTGGAGCCGAAAGAGAACTGAGAGAACCTCCGAATGAACCTATTGGAGTGCGGCAAGCACTAGTTATAACTACTTCGTTAATCACGGAATGAAATAAAAAAGAGAGGGATTTTCACTTTACTTTTGCCTAAAGTTAAGAGAATTCATTTTAAGATGCAAAATTCTTGTATATGAAGGAAAAAATCGATCTCGTATAAATAGGCCAATTACTTGAGCCTAATAAATTCTATTCGTCTGTTCTTTGCCCTTCCTTCTGGAGTTGAATTATCCGCGATGGGTTTAGTGTATCCAAATCCTTTCGTTGCGATACGAGCACCGGGAATTCCCTTAGATACAAGATAATTTTTCACCGCATCGGCCCTTCCTTGTGAAAGCTTCATATTATATTTTACAGCTCCGACATTGTCTGTGTGCCCATGAATTGCAACTTCGGCAGTTAGAAATGATTGAAGGCTCGCTACAACTTCGTCGAGAACAAGTCGTGCACTCGGTAATAAAACTGTTTTTCCAGTCTCAAAATTTACTCCTTCTAAAATAACTCTTTCTCCGATACTGATCATTGGGACATCATCCGCCGGGTCAGTGGGATTTAAGCCCAGTTGAACTTCTTTCGCATCGTCGACTCCTCCGGTATCTGTATCCGGAATCAAAGGGTTGCTTCGGTATTTCATCACTTCATCGAAGTCATTTAATCCTTCACCATCAGTATCGACCCTCGTTGGATCAGTTTTATGTGTAAGCACTTCTTCACCGTCTGTAAGTCCCTCACCGTCGGTATCTGGGTTTAATGGATCACTGCGGTATTGAAGAACCTCATCACCATCACTGAGACCATCCCCATCTGTATCTGCTTTGAATGGATCTGTTTTATATGTTAGGATTTCATCGCAATCCCCCAAACCATCATCATCAGTATCTTTATTAAGAGGGTTAGTTTTATAGGTTCGAACCTCTTCTCCATCGCCACATTTATCACTATCAGTATCTTTATTCAGTGGGTTAGTTTTGTAAGTTCGAACCTCTTCTCCATCACGAAGTCCATCACCATCGGTATCAGGATTTCTCGGATCAGTGCCAATTTGTTTTTCTTCATCATTCAGCAATCCATCTTTATCGATATCATTATCTACAGCTCTAAGAAGAGCAAATAGAGTCAGGGTGATGTTCCAATAAGAATCATTCCCACCGCCATTATTGAAATCATCAAGATGGTCACTTAATCCAAGAGAATACGTACCTCGCACACCAATTGCACTTTGATCGTTGAGATAATATTCTGCACCAAGCCCAACGGGTAAATAGGTTGTGGCAGGGCTTTCTTGCCCTCTCGGAATCCGAGGAAGGCGTTGTACATTCCTCTCAGAATAATCTAAAAACGCGATCCCAATTCCTCCGAATAGATAAGGAAGTATTTTTCCCTCACTGATTGGGTGTACAATAAAACTTGCATCCACGGGGAAGATGACGGAAGAAAAAAAATCTCGTTTATCAACCGCTTCGAGGATTCCTACTCCGAAACCAACTTCAAGTCCATATTGAGATTGAAAATAATAACGACCGAATGCACGTGTGAATGGCAAATTCTTTGGACCCTCGAAATCTGAAATGGGAGTTGCGATACCGAAATCAGCGCCTATCCCGTACACAGATGATCGGTCTTGCGATAAGCAATTTGAAAGAAAAAGAAGATATGCGAAAATAACACTCAGATATTTCGGTGTTGTCACAGTATTTTTAACTTGTATGACTGAAAAATGTAAGTGTTGGCGATGTGAAAGTCAAACGATCCAAATGGTGTTTGGGAATAATGAGAACAATTTTTCATTCCAATGATGATGCACAAACTATTCGCAACATTGTCCCATCCAGCTATGGAGATTTGTGGATGTAATAAACTAATTAACTGTTCATGGACCTTAGAAATTCTTTATTTGTTTTTGTACCCCTCATTTTTTCAAGTAAAAACTCCATTGCTTCAGTCGTTGAAAAATCACTCAGTAATTTTCGTAAAATCCATATCCTATTCAAATCATCTGGTTCGAAGAGTATCTCCTCTTTACGAGTACCAGAACGATTGACATCCATGGCGGGAAACATCCTTCGATCACTAAGTTTTCGGTCGAGAATAATTTCCATATTACCTGTTCCTTTAAATTCCTCGAAGATGACTTCATCCATTCTACTCCCTGTTTCAATAAGAGCAGTAGCAATAACGGTCAAGCTTCCTCCTTCCTCTACATTTCGGGCAGCACCGAAAAATCGCTTGGGTCGGTGTAGGGCATTGGCATCCACACCACCAGAAAGAATCTTCCCACTGTGTGGGACAACCGTATTATGTGCTCTGGCAAGTCGTGTTATACTGTCGAGTAAAATCACAACATCCTTTTTCGCTTCGACAAGTCGTTTAGCTTTATCAATGACCATATCTGCAACCTGTACATGGCGTTCTTGTGGCTCATCGAAAGTTGAGCTAACAACTTCAGCATTTACTGAACGCTCCATATCAGTTACCTCTTCAGGTCGTTCATCAATCAAGAGGACGATGAGAAACACTTCAGGATGATTACGCAAAATGCTGTTTGCGATTTTTTGAAGTAAAACTGTTTTTCCAGCTTTTGGGGGTGAAACAATCATCCCTCGTTGCCCCTTCCCGAGTGGTGCTAGTAAATCCATAATGCGCATAGAATATTCTCCAGGCGCTGTCTCCAATCGTAATCTTTCATTTGGGTATAGTGGTGTGAGATTATCAAAGAGAACTCTATCACGAATGGCATCGGGATTCTCATCATTCACCGCTTCAACTCGAAGTAATGCAAAAAATCTCTCACCTTCTTTTGGTGGTCTCACTTGGCCACTGACGGTATCGCCTGTCCGAAGCATGAATTTTTTAATCTGGGATGGCGATACATAAATATCATCAGGTGATGGAAGATAATTGTAGTCGACGGACCGGAGAAACCCATATCCATCAGGAAGCACTTCGAGCACTCCCTTACTGAAGGTTAGTCCATCTTTTTCCGTTTGAGCCTCCAGAATTCTGAATATCATGTCCTGCTTACGGAGGTCGGCAAAACCCGTGATATTTAATTCTTTGGCAATCCGTGATAGCTCTGAAATCTTCTTAGATTTCAGCTCTGCAATGTCCATTGGCATGGCTGAATCCTATCCTATGAAATTAAGTTGAACGATGTATGTGGAAAATTAACTAGTGATAAATCCTACAGCTTGATGACAAATTGTGTCGGCAATTTGAGGATTGTAAGGAATTGTGATTAGCGGTGGAATAGTTTAGATCACACGATTATGATCCGTGTTTAATCTAATTCGCTCCACCCTAATATATAAGCTTTATGCCTGAAAGTCAAGTATTATATTGAAACCTTCAAAAAATGAAGAATTTGACCAACAACATAATGTGACCCCGTTACCAGCACAGGTTCCCTTGAACGAGATTCATTAAATCCGATTTTTAATCCATTAACAACCGTCCCTCCGTTATACGCTCTTTGATGCATTTTATGTAGTACCGAAACAATACAATCGTTTTCTAATGCTCGAAGTATCGAAGGACGAACAGCGATTGTTAAACGTGATACCGGTTGAAGGAGATTGAGCATACTACGATAGTCTTTGTCCCTCATGACTCCGAACAAAACGATCATCTTTCCTACCCAGAGTTTATTAAGTGCCGTAATAAGAGTTTTGACCCCCTCAGGATTGTGGGCAACATCAGTAATCACTAATCGCCTTGAATGAATAGTATCGAGCCGACCTCGAATTCCAGTCAATTCACGGATAAGTTTAAAACCTCTAAAAACTGTTTGATTGCTGACTCTACTATAGCCCATTGATCGTTTGATATACCCGAGACAAAGAAGAGCAAGTTGTGCGTTTCGTATTTGATGCTCACCCGCCAGAGAGATATAAAGACGATTATATGTATCATCGATATTCGAGATACTCACCTCCGTGCCATTGAGTGAACTTGAATGAATCTTGATACTTGAGTTGGAATCAGTTTGTATGAACGGTATCTTTTTCGCCTTGGAAATTTTTTTTAGTATGCCCAATACAGTCTTGTGAGTAGCACCAGTTACACAAGGTGCAGAAGATTTTATAATCCCACCTTTTTCGAAAGCAATCTGTTCAATGGTTCCACCGAGAATATCGGTATGTTCTAATCCGATATTGGTTATGATACTGACAACAGGTTGAATGATATTGGTTGCATCTAATCGACCACCTAAACCTGTTTCGATTACTGCAATATCGACTTTTTTTTGCGCAAAATACTTGAAAGCGATCGCAGTTGTTACTTCAAAAAACGTTGCTCTTAATTTTATTATCGATGGTTTGAGTGATTTTGTATATGCTACAAGAACATCTTCGGATATTTTAATTCCATCTATTCTGATTCTCTCGTTAAAATGAACTAAATGTGGTGAAGTATATATGCCCGTTCGGTACCCGGACGCTGTTAACACAGCAGCTATCAAAGCTGCGGTCGACCCTTTTCCATTGGTTCCGGCGATATGAATACATGGATAATATTTTTCGGGATGGTTTAATTCGTCAAGCAATCTTTGAATGTTATGAAGGCCAACTTTAATTCCAAAAGATTGGAGACCATAGAGAAATTGAAGCGTTTCTTGATAATCTGACAATTGTAAGATATGAAGAGCTTTTATTACAACCAGCTATGAATTATTGAGAGGTCTTTTGAAGCTTCTAATTTACCTATTAAACTCTTTATTGAAGGAACATTAACTTGCTCGCAGTATTGTCTCAAGCCTTGGGCAATTTTCACACCCGTAGTAGGATCAATATAATTCGCCGTTCCCACCTGAATAGCAGATGCACCGACGAGAAGAAATTCTAATGCATCCTCAGTCGTCATTATTCCACCAATTCCTATAACGGGTATTTTTACTACTTGTGCAACTTCATATACTTTTGCCAAAGCTATCGGCTTAATTGCCGGTCCGGAAAGCCCGCCAGTGGTCGTTGAGAGCTTGGGTTTCCAATTGTTGATGTCAACTGCCATACCGACAAGCGTGTTGATAAGGGAAACAGCATCGGCTCCCTCATCAGCAACAGCGCGTGCAAAATCTGAGATATGCGTAACATTTGGTGTAAGTTTGATAATTAATGTTTTCTTGGTAAGTTGACGAAGACGTTTCGTTATCTCGGCAGTCTTTTCACAATTTGTTCCGAAACTCAAGCCACCCTCTTTAACATTCGGACACGATACATTGACTTCGTAACCATCTATTCCTTCGTGTTCTTCTAACATCGATAATATTTCACAATACTCATCGATAGTACTCGCTGCAATATTCACGATTACGTTTGTTTGGACAGTCTGAAGAAATGGAAGTTTTTCTTCAATAAATTGTTTGACTCCAATGTTGGCAAGACCGATTGAGTTAAGCATACCGCTCGCAGTTTCTACTATGCGTGGTGGAGGATTGCCATCACGAGGTTTAAGAGAGAGAGATTTTGTTATGATGCCACCGAGTTGATCAACATTGACAAGATCCTTACAATCATCTCCATAACCAAACGTACCCGATGCAACGAGAACAGGATTTTTTAGCTTTAATCCCCCTATGTCAATTATTGTATCGACCATTTATAAAATTTGAATAGCTTGAACATTAAACACTGGTCCATCTTTGCATATCAGACTATATTTCTTCTGGTTATCTTTTCGTTCCACTGGACAACCTTGACAGATGCCCAGACCACAAGCCATCATTCCTTCCAACGAAACTTCACATGGAATCTTAAACTCGTTAGCGAGAAGTGCAAGCTCCCTCAGCATGGCATTGGGACCGCAGGCAAATATCTTCGGTTCCGCTAATTTATTTCTCTGAAGAACGCTTCGTAATAAATCAACCACCGTACCACGAAAACCTGCACTACCGTCATCAGTTGCAATCGAAACATTATCTAAATATTTCAATAGTAATTGGCTCTTCGTTTGTGCTCCAATGAAAGTCATCAGCTTTCGGTTAGTTTGTTGTACTGCTCTTGTCACCAGCGGTAACGGTGCAATCCCAAGTCCACCTGCAATGAGCAATGCTGTCTGGAAATCATCATTAAGCTGATATGGAGAACCGAGTGGTCCGATGACATCTAAGCTCTCGCCCATTCTCTTCCCTGCTAATATTTTTGTCCCAATTCCTACAATATTGAAAACAACCTCAACAACATCATCCTGGGTATGATACACACTAAATGGTCGACGGAGTAAAGGATGATACGCCTCGTTAACTTTTATGTTAACAAATTGACCCGGTTGGACCCGAGATGCTATGAGAGGCGATCGGAATGCGACCGAAAATATTTCTGGACCAACTTCATTGATCTCTGTGATTGGGCATGATGCCTGAATCATGTCCGACAGATTACACCGATGGATCGTTAGTTATCATCATCCGGATCTGCTTCGTCCTCCTCAGGTTCTTCTTCGTCTGGATCTTCCTCAACATTTCTGTCGTTTCGTCGAAGTCGTTGTTGAAGATTTTGTGGATCCTCAATTTGCTTATCAGAAGGAGCAGTCCCCTTGCGATATTGCTGTTTCTCGGGCTTTGCCACAGCTTGGATCTCATTTATCTTGATGTATTGCTGCAGTTTTGTAGAATCTTCCAGTACCGCAATTTTGGGTTGGACTTCCGAAGCATAAACTGAAGCTGGATAATTCTTTAAAAGTTTTCGATACCACACTGAAGCGCTATCAAGATTGATAGATACGTTTTCATAAATCCATCCAACTGTAAATTGTGCTTTAGGCGTAAATGGAGATGTTGGATGATCTTTTGAAATTTTTTTAAAATTCTCAAGTGCCTCTAGTGAACGACCTGCTACCAATAAAGTCTCAGCCTCTTGATATTTATCCTCCGCCGGATCTACCAAATTCTTCCATTCTTCCAATCCAGAATGTTTTCTGATTTGAGCAGCATACTCAGAATCTTCATATTTTTCTAAGATAATATTGTATATTGAATCGACTTGGGACGAATCGCCTTTCATACGATAAATTTCCGCTAAAGCATAGAATGATCGCGGCACAAATTTTGAAGCCGGATGCTCATGTACAACCTTATTGAACCAAAATAAAGCAGAATCGGGAAGATCCAATTCGAGCAAAAAAAGTCCTGCAAGTTCAAACTGATTTTGAGCGATAAGCGATTTGATCGAATCTGGTGAGATGGCTGGAACTATCACTGGACTGGCCTGATCTTTTTGTACTGAATCACCCCGAGCTAACAGTGAATCTTTTGGTAATTTCATTTGAAGAAGCGAATCTGTTCCACTCATTGCGACGCTTTTCGTGGTGGTGTCAGTCTTGCTCGGAATTGAATCTGGAGGAGTTACCTCAGCGAGATGGAATTGGTCTGGATGACTATCTGGTGTTTTTTGCTGTTCTCGTAAGCTGTCGGATAAAATTTCCCGTTTAATAATTGAAGCAGAGATTGAGTCTTCAGTAACATGCCCCGATGATACACGGCTTTGGATTTTTGTTGTTACGGAATCTTTTGAGGAACCTGATTTTGGATCATCGATATTTGTTGTATCCTTCGTCGTCTCAGAAAGAAACAAGCTATCATACTTTGTGAGTAAACTCTGATAGGAAAAATAACGACTGAGAGCATCCGCACGTAGTTGTGCGGGATTTGTAATTTCAGATGAAGCAAATTCCGATCTCGCTTTACTATAAAAATCGAGAGCCAACTTAAAATCATGAGATTTTTTTTCAAATATTAATCCCCGACGATAAAAACTCTTAGCCGAAGCATCTGTTCGCTTGTACGTGGTATCGATATACTCATAAAGTGAAAACGCTTTGGAGGAATCTCCCATCGCCCAATAGGTATTTGCAATTTCAAGTTCAACAAGCCCAATCTCTTCATTTTTTAATTGTTCTTCAGTAAGCTCAATAAACACAGCGAGGGCGTCATCATACAATCCGAGAGTTGTTAAAGTGATCCCCTGTTTCAAACGAGTTTGATATTTAAGAGAATTGCCTGGCTTGAACTTGAGTACACGTCCGTAAGCTTTAGCGGCACGGGATGTGTCACCAAGTTTTTCATAACAAATGCCAAGCTGGAATTGAGCACGAGCTTTCTCCCCTTCATCACCTGATGTTCCAACAGCTTTCTCATAAGCAATTGTTGCCTGATCGTATTCACCACGTTCAGAGTAGAGTTGTCCCTCAATTATATATCCGTTGAGAAGAATATTTTCCTCACCGGCAGAAGTTGCCTCAGGGATTAAATCATTCAAAATCTTTAAGACCTCATCTTCTCGATTCATGAAATATTCAGCTTTCGCATACCAGAGTTTTGCCTCGAATCGTAGATCACTCTGTGGGAAATTTTCAATCAACTCCGCAAATTTACGAATCCCCGATTCATATTCACCGAGATAAACATAAGATTCCCCGATCATTAATATTGCATCATCAACCCATTTACTATCAGGATAAAACTGGATGAGGCGAGAACACTTTTCAATAACTTTATCAAATTTTACTTGCGTGACAGCCGGGACAATATACGGTTTGATAAAAACCGTATCGAGAGGCATCGCAGGTTTGTTGAGTACATCATTGACTGACTCATTGAAAAGCTGGCTTGCGTTATAATAGGTATTGAAATATCCAGTAAGGTTTTGATACGTTGAACAGCCGGCGAGAAGAACAATAAGCTGGATAAGAACTAACAGAATCTTAATGTTTAAAAATCGTCTATACAATTTTTTTAACGAGGGGCATTATTTACAACACATTGTGATCCAATTTTATTATACTGATAAATCGCCCAAAAAGCAATCTGAAATTGAACCAAAAGATCGCTTAAGGGGTTTTCCTCATAACAATACTTGCACTTCTTTAAGTGATTATGTAATTTCATCTAACATACAGGGAGATCATTATATATGTTTTCACATACTTTGAGCGGTGCTACATACGGCATCAACGCACACCTTGTTCAGGTGGAAACCCATATCTCTCCTGCATCCCACACATTCACCGTTGTGGGACTACCCGATAATGCCGTAAAAGAAAGCCGTGAGCGGGTATACGCTGCAATTAAAACAACAGGGTTTCGTTTTCCCGGTCAACGTATCACTGTCAATCTCGCCCCTGCTGATGTAAAAAAAGAAGGCTCCGCATTTGACCTCCCAATTGCCATCGGAGTTCTGGCTGCCTCAGACCAAGTCGTTCATGATATTTTAGATGAATTTGTAATACTCGGTGAATTAGCACTCGATGGAGCGCTTCGACCCATTCATGGCACTCTTCCCATCGCTATAGAAGTTAAGAAAGAAAAAATCCGAGGAATGGTTGTGCCCAAAGAAAACGCGAGAGAGGCGGCGATGGTTAATGGGATAGAAGTATTCCCTATGGAATCATTGAAAGAGGTTGTCGAATTCTTCAATAGTGATCACCGCTTGTTGAAACCTTTCTCGGTTGATAACAAAGAGATATTTGCTCAGGAACAACGATACCCGGTTGATTTTGCCGATGTGAAAGGACAAGAAAATGTTAAACGAGCTCTCGAAGTCGCTGCGGCAGGTGGTCACAATATCATTATGATTGGACCGCCCGGCTCTGGAAAGACCATGCTCGCAAAACGATTACCAACAATCCTTCCTCCACCCACATTTGAAGAAGCGATTGAAACAACAAAGATCCATTCTGTTGCTGGTCTTCTTCCTTCGAACACTGCATTGATAGCTACCAGACCATTTCGTTCACCACATCATACTATATCGGATAGTGCATTGGTCGGTGGCGGTACAATTCCCCGACCCGGTGAGATATCACTCGCCCATCACGGCGTGTTATTTTTAGATGAGCTTCCAGAGTTTGCTCGAAATGTTTTGGAAGTACTCCGTCAACCCCTCGAAGATAGCCATGTAACCATTAGCCGTTCCAAAATGTCTGTCGATTACCCGGCAAACTTTATGCTCGTCTGTGCAATGAATCCATGTCCCTGTGGATATTTTTCAGATCCCTCAAAAGAATGTACCTGTAATCCAATGCAGATTCAGAAATACATGGCAAAAATCTCTGGACCTCTCCTTGACCGCATCGATCTCCACATCGAAGTGCCCGCCGTGAAGTACAAAGAGTTAGTGAGCAAAGATGCGGGCGAACTCTCCTTGACAATTCGAGATCGTGTCATCAGGGCAAGGGAAATCCAGATGAAACGATTTACAAACAGAAAGGGATTATTTTGCAATGCTGATATGCAATCAAAAGACATCCATGAATACTGCAAGATCGATTCAACAGGTGAAGAGTTACTAAAAATGGCAATTACAAAACTTGGACTTTCTGCTCGAGCTTACGATCGCATTCTTAAAGTAGCACGTACGATTGCCGACCTCGGCAACTCGTCCGAAATCCGTCCCCAGCACATCAGTGAAGCAATTCAGTATCGCAGCCTCGATCGTAATCTTTGGCAGGTCTAATAATTCTAGTATTCCAAAAACAGGTCGCAAGAATTTCTCCCGATAACTATTCGGATAAAAGCCATGATCGATAATAAAATATGGAATTGGGTTGAATTAATGAGAAATTTTCTTTATATTCATTGGTCAAAAATCCAGAGTAGCGTTCACAGTTAGAATATTTCAATTATCATCGTTCTTAAAGTAAAGAGGAGAAACACCATGTTCACGAAAACACCGTTCATACTATCCTTCATCGTCGTCATAAGTCTCATCTCATCAATTGCCATAGCTGGTAGCATCAAAGGCAAGGTAGATTTTAAAGGCACAAAACCATCAACCGCAAAAATCAAGATGAATGCTGATCCTCGTTGTGTAAAAATTCATACCGGGAAAGAAGTCTCATCTGAGCAAGTTATTATTAATGAAAACAACACATTACGCTATGTTTTTGTGTATGTGAAGAAGGGCCTTGAAGGGAAGAAATTTGATACACCAAAGGAGAAAAAAACTATCGATCAGAGGGGATGTATGTACTCGCCTCATATTTTTGGGATGATGGTAAATCAACCACTCGAAATTATGAACAGCGATCCTACACTTCACAACATTCACGCCCTACCAAAAAGCAGTCCTCAATTTAACATCGCTCAGCCCAAACAAGGAATGAAAACGACAAAATCTTTTAGCAAACCTGAAGTCATGGTAAAAATAAAATGTGACGTCCATAGCTGGATGGCTTCCTACGTCGGAATTCTCGAACACCCCTTTTATGCTGTTTCAGATGATAAGGGAAATTTCGAAATCAAGAACCTTCCTGCCGGCGATTACGAGATTGAAGCCTGGCATGAAAAGTATGGCAGCAATTCGATGAAGGTCTCGGTTGGCGCAGCAGACAGTAAAACAGCAGATTTTGCATTTGAAGGAAAATAACACCTTCTGACACGCTGGGAATCATCTGACCATTCGTTCTCTTTAATTCTTTTATTGTAAATTCTTTCATCAATAAATTTTGTTCTTACAAAATACGTTAAATTATCATGAGTAATCAGCAGACTCATTCCGTGGTTGAAACCATACCAAAAGCAGCAGTCCATCATGAAAAAACCAGCTTCTGGCGACACTATGTTTTCTCTACTGATCATAAGATCATCGGATTGCAGTATGGCTTCACAGCGCTTTTATTCCTGTTGTTCGGTTTTATTATGATGACGATGATGAGGTGGCAACTCGCCTATCCCGACCAGCCATTTCCCGTCTTCAAATTTGTCCTCCCTATCGGTGCCATCGGTGTGCTCGTCATGTTTCTGAGGGGTATTCGACCGTCAATCAACACTCTCATAGGTTTTCTCATTGTCGGACTCACAGGATTGATCTGGTATCTTGCCACAGGAGAGGAACGAATGCCCGAGGGCATTATGCTACCCGAATTTTATAACCAGCTCGGCGCAATGCACGGTACCATAATGGTGTTTCTTGGTGTAGTGCCTTTGGCAGTTGGCGCATTTGGAAACTATGTGATGCCATTACAGATCGGAGCTCCCGATATGGCTTTTCCAAAGATCAATGCAACGAGTTATTGGTGTTACTTTCTTGGCGGAATCATAATGATTGTAAGTTTCTTCATTCCTGGTGGCGCCGCAAATTCTGGATGGACTTCCTATCCACCACTCTCAAATATAGCCACCGATGGTCAAACACTGTGGCTATTCGGTATGGTATTTCTCATAACATCATCGCTCCTCGGTTCTATCAACTTTATAGTCACTGTCGTCCAATTACGAACAAAAGGTTTGACATTCATGCGTCTTCCATTTTTTGTATGGG
>DASRUF010000020.1:0-4256 GCA_035655575.1 Bacteroidota bacterium
ATGCAGTGTGTGTAAAGCTTCCCCCGCCCCTTCACATCTTTGCCGATACGGATCGATGCACTGCTTGCCCGAGCAAGCAAGGCGGTGCGTGGGTTAGAAAAGAGATCAACGAATACATCGAACCTTCGCTTTCGGAGACGAAGCATAACTCTCGATTGCTCAAGGAAAGTGGGCTTCGAAAAATCAAAAGGGATAATTTCATCGAGGTAAGGATTGTTTTCAAGTAGAGAGACTGCTAATTTATCCCCAAGGTATGCGATGTAGGCATCGGGATATTTCTCGCGCACCGCTCGGATGATGGGCGTTGTCAGAACGACATCGCCGATGAATTTCATCCTTGAGATGAGAATACGGTTATACGATGGCATAGGAAATCATATTGAAGTCAAGCTTAATAAATGATGTTCCGCAGAATGTTGAATACATACCTATTGATAGAGATAAGCTTCGAAACCTTTGATAGTAAACTCAACCCCCTTTGTCCCCCTTCTCTAATTTTAGAGAAGGGGGATGGGGGATGAGTTCGAATAAATCAGATTCCTCTAATATTGTTTGTAACCCAATGCGTAACATCATTTAATAAGAAAAGAATGTTCGACACTCAATTACTGAAGATACCGATCGCCATTTTGCGCAAACCATGTACATGCTTCCATCCAATCTTCCGCTCGGTTCCGTGAAGCTAAATTTGTTCGTTGGTTGAGCAACTGTTGAAAATGAAAGTACGATTCATGATAATTCTTCAGATAAAAATACGACTCCGCAATGAGTTGTTCTTTGCTCGCTTCCAAAACCCCTTGTTCAAAAGGGTATTTGGACGACATAATCTTTTCGATAGCCATTGCATAATTTTTCTGACGAAAGAGTAATTTTGCCCAAAGATATGATACGATTGGATGAGGATAGAATTTTTGGACTTGATTCAGAAGAAGCTGAGCCGAGGAATCATCCAACGAACCGATGAAAAGACTGCTCAATGATGAGTAAAGGTTACTATCGTATACAGCAACCAGCCGAAGTGAGGCTGCTTCATTCAGTCGATCCGAGAGATCAAGAGAGAGAATTTCTTCGAATGTATTCTTCGCCTTCACTACATCATCAAAATGCCATTGTGCATTCCCATACATCAGCAAGAGATTCAACACACCTACCCGCCGAGTAGAATCAATCAACACCGGATCCATTACATCAATCACCGTATCGTATCTCGCTGATTGATATGCTGCTCGAATAAGTCCTGCACACGACTCAGTATTCCAACTTCTCTGGAGTGCGCTTTGATACATCTGCATTGCAGAAACTGAGTGTCCATTCGCTAAGTGATGTTGGGCTTCCATATTCAGGTTAGCAATCGCTCGCGCGCACTCTTTGGCAAATATCGATGGTCGTTTAAAATAAAACTCAACATGCTTTTTCCAGTCAAATGGGATCACTATTCTTTCTAGAAATTCTTTCCACTCCCGAATGAGCGCCGGAGTGGGCTTACCATAAATATTTTCTGGTGAAGTACCAGAGTATAATGCTTTAAAGCCGGTAGTTCCATAAGTATCCATGAGAAATTTACAGAATGATCCCATGAGAACATAACTCACTGAAGATGTGCTCGTAGCAAATCCTAACGGGTTGATGAAATGTTCAAGATCTTTCACGATTGTAAACTTGATCATCGCTGCGGCGTATTCATGAAGAGTTCGGTTTCCGAAATCTTCATCAACTGCGGTCGCCAATCCTTCGGTTAAGCCAATATTATAGTGTGCCTTAATAATTGGCAAACCGAAATCGCCAGCGACGACATGTGTCAGCTCGTGTTTTAATGTACCCTGCCACGAATCTTCATTGAGATGAATCTCCCTACGCCACGGCTTTGCGATGTTCGTCATCCCAGCCCCAATAAAATATCGCTTCATATCTGCGTTGGGGTAAATATAGGAATCTATTTTGCCCGCGAAGTTCACCTGTAATGCTTTCTCAACCTGAGATAATCGGAATTCGTGCATGGCTGCAACCAACCTGATTTCTTCATCGGTGAACGATTGAGCTGAATAATAGATGGTAAAGTTTTCCGTAGTCGCGCTCTTCCCTAAAGCACGTTGAATGGTTTCCGATGATGATTCAAACCCAAGCTCGAATCGAAAGAGCCAGACGATAACAAACAACATCAGAGAGAGTAGAAACGTAGCCGATGATTTATTCAAACGAAAAGGGATAACAATCGAAAAAATGTTTCGGATGGTTCCTTGCATCGATTGAATCCTCCCAACAATGACATCTGCAGTATAATAAAGAAAGAATGCAACGAACATCGTCAGCGCGCGGAACAAAATCAATGTTGGGGTAATTGATAAAACATCGTCGTAGGTGAACCCCGGAAAGAATCCATAAACAAAATTATAACTGAAAATTTGTGGTGTGGCATATCCGAGGTACAATGGATGGATGAGCACAACAAGTACGCAGAGACAATAACTGAGCCACGGTCGTTTAAAGATTACAACACAAAAAACTGCAAGCATAATCGACCAAATAGCCGTGACTGTTGGAATCAGTATATAATAGAGAACACCTTCCAAATAGGAGCAATTCTTAATAAAAAAGATGTTGATTGTTGCAATCAGCATGGGAATTCCCAGGAGGATCAGGCTTCGAATGATTACATCTATAATAGAGAGACGAAGATCGGCCACGCTTACCTTTATACCAGAAGGGAATCGCCATTGAACTATTTTTATCGTTTGATACCCAAACAAACAAGCAACGAGCAGTGCACAAGAAACGGAAAACTCATACCCGAGGTAATTAAAAAGTGGCTGCTGAATAATAATGATGGAAAAAATCGAAAGAATGAGGATGGAAACTATCAGAAGTGTTTTCTCTTTTGGATTACTCATAACCTATTTGGATGAATCACTGAATCTCTGACTAAGCTCTTGAGCTTTCTGCTCATTTCCTGTGCTTATATATAACGTACTCAATAAGCGGAGAACTTCCTTCGATGGAGTAGCAAATTGCATTCCCTTCTCAATGGTACTGATAGCAAGATGATAATCATTTTTTCGTACGAGAAGCCGACCAAGATCAAAATAAGCAAGAGCGTGAGATGGTTCTAATCCAATAACTCGATGATATTCATGTTCAGCCAAAACAAGATTATCCTCATATTCATACAACCGACCAAGGTGATAATGTAATTCGGCAAAATTTGAATCGACCAGAAGACCTTCAAGGTATATTGCCTTAGCACTATCGATCATGTTAAGTTGTTCAAAAAATTTCCCCGTTTCGATATATCGATTCTCATTACGAGGATTCAAGGCGATCATTTGCCGACACACATCAGCAGCTTGATCATACCTTCCCATGATAAAATATGTTTGCCGAAGCTTCGAATATCCGAGAAAATCGTTCGGTTTCAGCGGAAGATATTTTTTAAGCATATCAATTGTCTTCTCATACTGTTGTTGTTCAAAATAGTAACCTGCGAGATTGAAATATGCTCGACTGCTATTCGGCGCTTTTTCTATTACATCAGTCCAAAGAGTTTCGCTGTTTTGCCAGATCGGTAGACGGATATATGAAAGATATCCATAGATGAGCAGTATTGCGACTAATGCATATCGATATCCATTCATCCAATGTATTTTGGTAAGCAGGTTATTAACACCAAATGTAATAATGAGAACAAATCCGACGGAGGGTACATAGAGTCGGTGTTCCAATATTTGCACAGCAAGTGGAAAAATATTTAACGCAGGGAGCAACCCAACCCCAAGCCATAAGAGACAGAAACAGATCAGTGGATTCTTTCTCCACGAGATAACAATACCTCCAATTATGAAAAGTGTTATTAAGAATGCTAACATATTAAACGGGAAATTGACCCAGATAAGTTGATCCGCGGGATGGACAATACTCAAGTGCCAGGGAAATAGCAAGAGGGACAAATACTTGGTAAACAATCCGGGAATCTGGACAATACGTTCCGAAATTGGAACCTGACCATATAATTTATCTGCGCCGATCATTTCCCCAATAGCATTCCATCGTAGTAAAAGATAGAACACGAAAAATATTATCGGCACCACTAAGTTGGGGGTGTAATCTCGTGATAAAAGCGTTCGGAATGAAATCCTTCGCATGCATAGGTCATAGAGTGGCAGGAGAAGAATATAAAATACGCCCGATTCTTTTGTGAAGATCGCAAGAAGATAAGAAAGCCACGTCAAGAAAAGATACCATTTGCGATTCTTCGGCTCTTC
>DASRUF010000021.1:0-7920 GCA_035655575.1 Bacteroidota bacterium
GGTCCGCATGGAGCTGCTGAAATCATTTTCAAGAAAGAAATAGAAAAATCTGACAATAAGGAAAAAATGCTTGAAGAGAAGGTAGAATCTTACAGAGAGAAGTTTGCCAATCCTTATATTGCTGCATCAAGGGGGTATGTAGATGATGTGATCGAGCCAAAAGATACGAGGCCGAAAATAATTCGCTGTTTACAAATTTTGGATGGCAAGGTGGATTCAAATCCAAAGAAAAAACATGGGAATATTCCACTGTAGCCTTGTTTTTGGTCACCTTCCTTAAAAAATTGCTTGACTTTCAACCCGTAATCGTATATATTTTCAGCAATTACTTTTTTAAAGGAAAACTGGAATTGAGCATTGAGACGATTTAGCGGAGTTTTTGCACTACTTTTCATACTCGTTGGTTGTTCCTCGAATGAGGCGATGAAGTCTACCTCTGTAATCGATCAGAGCGAGAAATCACGTACAAACTCCATTTTCCCCGATAAACTCTCCAAAGAAGAGATCCAAACGGTTCTCAAAGAGAGTCGGCAAATCTACATCGATTCGAACAATGATACCATAATTGTCGTTTTACTTGAGCGCGCACGGCAGCATTATATTGACGCTATCAACGCTCAAACTATGGGCGATTCTGCCTCATCGGCGATTGACTTCGAGTATGCAATCGCGATCTTGAACGAATTGGGGTATTTTCCGAATATCGAGAGTAATCAAGAATTCAATGATCTCAGTCGTAGCGTAGTGGAAGATTATGAAAAGTATATTGCGAGCATAGACAGTTTAGGAGCTCAGACATCGATCTTCGCCTTACGGGAAAAGCTCAATCAGATAGCTGAAGCGGGTGAGAGTATCGATATGGATATTCCCAAAAAAGTAATATCGTCGACGGGAGTGCCGCTCATTATCAACGGACATGTTGAACAAAATATTACTTTTTTCCAAAATCGAGGTCGTGTGCATTTTGAACGGTGGCTCTATTTGGCTGGCAAATATTTTCCACTCATGAATTCAATCTTTAAAAAGGAAGGAGTTCCAGAAAATCTCGTTTTTCTCTCGATGATTGAAAGCGGTTTAAATCCAATAGCGCGATCGTGGGCACGTGCAGTTGGGATATGGCAGTTTATTAAAGGGACGGGGCGGCTTTATGGATTACAAGGAAATTCGTGGTACGATGAGAGGAGAGATTTTGAGAAATCGTCTCGAGCTGCTGCCCGTCATTTGAAAGACTTAAATCAGGAGTTCGGAGACTGGTATCTTGCACTTGCTGCATATAATTCGGGAGCCGGACGTGTGTATCGTGCCATTCGTAAAAGCGGATCCACGGATTTCTGGAAAATGAGACCCTACCTGCCAAGGGAAACTCGAAACTACGTTCCACAGTTTATAGCCGCGGCTGTAATGGGGATGGATCCCGTAGGGTATGGGTTCAGCGTGACTCCATCAGATTCCCTGAGATATGATGTTGTAACGGTAGATGAATCTGTCGATCTTTCGGTTCTAGCGAACTGTGCTGGAACAGATCTTGAGACTCTGCGTACATTGAATCCCGAATTGCTTCAGCTCTGTACTCCGCCTGGATATAAAGCTTATAAACTTCGTATTCCTGTCGGGATGCAGGACGTCTTTCAAAAAAAATACGCTAATATTCCTGAAGATCAGAAACGAAATTGGACACTGCATAACGTACGAAAAGGAGAGACTCTTTCAGGGATTGGGAAGCGATATGGGATTTCAACTGCCCTTCTGCTTGAAGTTAATCGTTTGAGTAACGCGAAGAAACTTTCTGTTGGAAAAACGCTTCTTATTCCTATTCCAGCGTCTTCGAAGAAATTTTCTGCTCAGGTACCCGATGAGCAAGTTGATAAACGATCTCGGCGATCACGAAGCTTTACCCAGATGCAGCCCGATCGACTACGGGGGAAAACAAAACTTATCTATCGTGTGCGGAAAGGGGATACGCTTGGACATATTGCTGAATGGTATGAAGTTCGCACGAGTGATTTACGTCTCTGGAATGATATATCGTATGGTAGTACGATTCGATCAGGGAGCGATTTAGAGATTTGGATCACCAAGGATCAAGTAGAAAGATTTGCTAAAATTAATGAAATCTCAGAAGAAGAACACCAAAAATTGTTAGCGATAAAGAGCAGCGAGGATATTTCTTCAACGAAGCAGACTCAAGCTGGTTCTTACTGGTTGAAATATAATGTTAAGGCAGGTGATAACTTAGGAAAAATTGCACACGAGCACGGTGTTACTCCTGCTGATATTCGCAGGTGGAATGGTTTACGAGCAGATGTAATCAAAGTTGGTCAGGAGTTAGAAATTTATATTGACGAAAATGGGGCATCAGCGAAGGCACCTAAAACGATTGCTCTTAAAGATACGACGAAAGAGAAGAAAGTAATTTCTTATAAAGTAAAGAAAGGAGATACACTGCACGGTATTGCATCAACATTCGGTGTTTCTATTTCCGAACTGAAACAATGGAACAACTTGCGAGGCACACGAATCCGTATTGGTCAGGAACTTATCATAAATTCATAACAGATCACTCAATTTTCCTTTCTCTTTCTTCAATTACATCGACTTAGCAAGTTTATCGATTGAATTGATTCTTAATCTTGTTTTGGGTAGATTTTGGAAGAAGTTGCTGGAGGGGTGCCTGAGCTCCGCCATAAAAGATTGGCGGACAGGGGTTTAAGCCTCAGCCAAAGGCTGATCCACCTCTGGCGGAGAAAGGGGCGGTCTCTCCACGAGAGACGGATGCGCCTTTGGCGCATAAAACCGATACTTGAAATGAATTAAATACTATGTATGGAGAGGTGCTAGAGCGGTTGAATAGGCCGGTCTCGAAAACCGGTGTGGGCTTTATGTCTACCGAGAGTTCGAATCTCTCCCTCTCCGCAGAAAAATCAAACGAAGTAGTAGCTTTCTTTCAGCTAGAATCGATTCCATTCCAATCAAGGACTTATTTCCCATGCGTGTACTTGATGATCTCAGCTTTTTCGATGGTCATCATTGCACCGCAGCCAACCTTTTCGATCATATCATCGACGATAGGAAGGAAGCTTTTAATTTTTTCCTCTGTATCAACAATTTCAATGAGAATTGGTAGGTCTTCCGAAAGTCGAAGGATCTTCGCCGTATGAATCACCCGACTTCCGGCACCAAATCCTTGAATTCCACGTAGAACTGTTGCACCTGCTAGACCCAATTCACGAGCTTTTAAGATAATTGCTTCGTACAACGGCTTGTGTTCAAAGCGATCAAGTTCCCCTAAAAAAATTCTTAAAAGTTTTCCTTCACCGGTAAGTTTCATATCAATTGACCTTTCATATTAAAATATTTTTCCAAAAAGATTTCCAAGGTACGTGGCAACCAAACAACCCGTAACGGAAGCCATCACATTGATAGAAGCACGAAACATTTCACCGTCTCGAATAAGAGAAATTGTTTCATAACTAAATGAAGAGAATGTTGTAAATCCCCCAAGAATTCCAACTGCCAGAAATACTCTTAAGGCTGGAGTAACAATAAATCGGTCCTGAACAGACACCATGAGAACACCGATGAGGAAGCATCCCAGAATGTTGACGATCAAATTACCGTATGGAAAATCAGTCGACAAAAATCTATAGACGGCACCTGATAACCAATACCGAGCGGAAGCACCCATACCACCACCAATGAAAACGAAAAGATAGTTTTTCAAGTTAATCACTCTTTGCTTATTGTTCTAAAATAAAAAACTCCTACCACTTTAGCGAAATGCCATTGTGTAGAAGTTATTAATCCCGCTCTGACCTGTCGGAGCAGGATGATTAAAGGCGAACTCCATCGCCAAGAATAATATAACTACCGGGTCTTTCAGAGTCAAATACAACAGGCATCTTTGAATTCAGGTATGATTTCGTTACTTTTATACAAAAGTGAAAAAATTACTCTAACTAATATTTCAATGAAAGTCCCTCTCGTTGATTTGCAAGCACAGTACCTTTCCATTAAACCAGAAATTGATACTGCGATCCAGCAGGTAATCGAAAATTCTCAGTTCATTCTCGGGAAAGCAGTAAGTGATTTTGAAGATGCATTTGCTAAAGCACATCAGATAAAGCATTGTGTCGCAGTTGGCTCCGGAACTGATGCGCTTCATGCGGGTTTGTGGGCTTTAGGTGTTGGAAAAGGGGATGCGGTAATCACTACTCCGTTTACGTTTATCGCAACAATCGAAGCAATCTCTCTTACTGGAGCGAAGCCCGTGTTTGTAGATATCGATCCGACGACATACACGATGGATCCTGAAAAACTTGAGGATTGTTTACGATCAAAACGAAATAATTCCAAGGTAATTATTCCCATTCACCTGTACGGTCAGCCTGCAGCGATGGATGAAGTCTGTAAAACTGCTACAAAATATAACGTGAAGATCGTCGAGGATGCTTGCCAATCGCATTTAGCGCAATACGATGGGAAATATGTTGGCAATTTTGGTAGTGCAGGTTGTTTCAGTTTCTACCCGTCGAAAAATCTTGGTGCGTTTGGAGAGGGCGGTGCAGTAACAACGAATGATGGTGAAATTGCAGAAAAAGTCCGACTTCTCCGAGATCATGGCCAAGTTGAGAAGTACAAGCATGAATTCTGGGGATACAATTACCGCATGGACGGCATCCAAGGCGCTGTGCTGGGTGTAAAGCTCAAGTATCTGAAGCATTGGACTGAACGAAGACGTGCGATTGCCCAGACGTATAAGAGGCTTCTCTCTGGAGTCGGTGATATTATTTTGCCATTCGAATCATCCAATGCTTATCATGTCTATCATCTCTTTGTCGTTCGAACGAAACGACGTACCGAGCTCCAGCAGTTTCTCTTTCAAAAAGAAATTGCCACAACTATTGCGTACCCCATTCCGCTCCATCTTCAACAAGCGTATCGGTATTTAGGATATACGAGGGGTGATTTTCCAAATAGTGAAGTTGCCGCCGATGAGTGTTTATCACTTCCTATCTATCCAGAGATGAGTGATGAGCAGGTCGGGTATGTGGCAGAAAATGTGAAATCATTCTTTCTGGATAAGCGATAAAATTTTCTCTTGTAATTTTTTTACAACGAAGATTGTAAATCAGTCAAAAAATTCCTATACTTTGTTTTAAAATTGTTCCAACACTCTCACAATTATACGGAAGCAAAAGAAGTAATCTATGAAAATTAGCGTCATAGGTACCGGTTACGTTGGTCTCGTCGTCGGCACTTGCTTTGCGGAGACCGGCAATGATGTCATTTGTGTTGATATCGATGAAAAGAAAATTCAAACGCTGCGAAAAGGAAAATCCCCTATTTATGAGCCGGGATTAGAAGAGCTTCTGAAAAAAAATATTCATGAGAAGCGGCTTTCATTTACTACCGAGCTTAAACATGCGGTTCAAAAATCTGATGTGATATTTCTTGCCCTGCCAACCCCTCCCAATGCTGACGGTGCTGCGGATCTGCGACATGTTCTCGGAGTGGCAAAAGACATCGGTAAATATATGAATGGCTATAAAGTCGTTGTTAATAAAAGTACCGTTCCTGTTGGAACGGCTGATAAAGTAAGACAGGTCATATCGGGTATAACGAATTACGAATTCGATGTTGTCTCAAATCCAGAATTCTTGAAGGAAGGAGCCGCTGTTAATGACAGCATGAAACCTGATAGGATTGTTGTTGGTTCGGACAACGAAAAAGCCATCTCTATCATGCAAGATTTATTCGCACCGTTTGTTCGAACAGGAAACCCAATTATCATTATGGATGAGCGAAGTGCTGAGCTTACTAAATATGCGGCAAATGCCTTTCTTGCTACCAAAGTTACTTTTATGAATGAAATTGCGAACCTGTGTGAGAGTGTGGGGGCTGATGTGGACATGATTCGGAAAGGTATTGGTGCCGATCCTCGTGTGGGTCCTCAGTTTCTTTTTTCAGGTGTCGGTTATGGGGGGTCGTGTTTTCCAAAGGATGTTAGTGCCTTAGTAAAAACATCGGAAGAATACAAGTATGAATTCAAAATTCTTGGTGCAGTACAGAATGTCAACAGTCATCAATCCAAACGGTTTGTACAGAAAATCATCAAGTATTTCAATGACGAATTGAAACAAAAGAGAATTGTTGTTTGGGGTCTCTCGTTTAAACCCAATACCAACGATATGCGCGAAGCGCCATCAATCGCTATCATCAAGGAGTTATTGAAACACGGCGTCGTGGTTCGCGTTCATGATCCAGTTGCTATAGAGGAGGCGAAGAAATATTTAGGAACAACAGTGACATATTATGAGAATAATTATGACGCGCTAAAAGGTGCCGATGCATTGGTTGTTGTTACGGAATGGAATGAGTTTCGTAGACCAGATTTTGAAAAGATGAAATCTCTGATGCGGCGTCATGTGATATTTGATGGCCGTAATATCTTCAATCCGAATATCCTAAGAGAACTTGGATTCGAGTATTTTGGGGTAGGACGGAATTGATAATGCACACTAGAGTCTTGGTTTGAAATGAGTAAAGTTCCAGTCTCAGTAGTAGCCGGCGGCGCCGGTTTTCTTGGTTCTCATCTTTGCGATCGATTGCTTGCAGAAGGTCATCATGTGATTTGTATCGACAATCTGATCACCGGTGATAATGCAAACATTGCACATCTTCTCGGTCATGAGCGATTTCGATTCATCCATCATGATATCACAAACTATATTTTTATCGATGGACCTGTTCATTTTGTTCTTCATTTCGCCTCGCCTGCCAGCCCAATCGATTATCTCAAGCTTCCAATTCAGACGTTGAAGGTCGGTTCATTAGGGACCCATAAAGCCCTCGGATTGGCGAAATCAAAAGGCGCACGATTTCTTCTCGCTTCGACATCCGAAGTATACGGTGACCCCTTAGTTCATCCGCAAGCTGAACGATATTGGGGAAATGTCAATCCAATTGGGTATCGAGGAGTTTACGACGAGGCGAAACGTTTTGCGGAGGCGATGACGATGGCTTATCATCGATACCATGGGGTAGATACAAGAATTGCTCGCATTTTCAACACCTATGGTCCTCGAATGCGCATCAACGACGGCCGGGCGATTCCAGCGTTTATGAGCCAAGCAATGCGGGGTGAACCTGTTACTGTGTTTGGTGATGGAAGCCAAACACGCAGTGTGTGTTATGTTGATGATCTCATCGAGGGAATCTACCGTTTGCTGATGTCGAATATCATTGAACCCATCAATATCGGGAATCCCGATGAAATACCAATTATGCAGCTCGCCAAAGAAATTCTCCTTCTCATAGGAGGTAGCAGCAAGATCGTGTTTAAAGATTTACCGGAAGACGATCCCAAGATTCGTCAACCCGATATTACCAAAGCTCGAACCCTGCTGGATTGGGAACCGAAAGTTGATCGGATTGTTGGATTGAAGAAAACGCTCGAATATTTCAGGCAAAAAATCGAAGTCGTTGAAACGATTAAATGATTTATTCTGCAGTATGGAGGATAAGTGAAAGGTGTATGGCTGTTAATACTCATCAGTTCAATTTCTGGACGAGTCGAAGCAAGTGATTTTCGATTAAACACGATTCTTTCCGATAAAAGTTTGAAGGTTTTTTACCCGGGCTTAATTTCAACTCGAACAGTCTTTCGCGATAGCTCTCTTCAGGGTACTCTAACCACCCAGCCACATACTCCAATTAATTATACAAAACTGGCTATTGTTGGAGGCACTATGGTGAGTGGTATGATTGCTATTCATCTCTACCAACAAAGTGGATGGTGGGCTGACAACAGAGCACCGTTTCATTTTCGGGAAGATTTAACGTATGGTTTATGGGTGGATAAAATTGGGCATTTCTACGCCGCATCGATTCTGGCTTTTGCAGTGAAAAATACAATAGAAT
>DASRUF010000022.1:0-2114 GCA_035655575.1 Bacteroidota bacterium
CATGCAATCATATCCTAAACAATTTTTCAATCCTAAGGAGCTTACCATGAAAAAATCATTACTTCTTCTGCCAATCTTGGTTTTCTTCACGATTATTTTCACTACAGCAACATTTACCGATGAAGGACAGTGGATGCTCACCCAGCTTGATAAACTCCCCTGGGCGGAGATGAAAAAACGCGGTCTCGAATTAACCGCTGAACAAATATACAATCCAAACGGTACGAGTTTAAAAGATGCAATCGTACTCTTGGGCGGAGGGACAGCTTCATTTGTTTCACCTGAGGGACTGATCCTGACGAATCACCACGTCGCATACGGTGCAATCCAATCAGTAAGCTCTGTTCAAGAAGATTATTTGAAAAATGGCTTCCATGCAAAGACAAAAGAAGAAGAACTTTCTATTCCTACCTACACAGCCCAAATTGTCATCAGCATAAAGGATGTGACCACTGAAGTTCTTAGCGCGGTCAACGATACGATGTCAGGCGGGGATCGAACAAAAGCCATTCAAGCAAAATCTCGTGAAATTGAAAAAATTGCAAAAGGTGAATCCCAGTACGAATACCGCATCTCCGAAACGTACAATGGGGTAAAGTATATTCTCTTCGGTTATGAGGTGCTGAAAGACGTTCGACTTGTCTATGCTCCACCGACTGCTATCGGTAACTACGGAGGTGAAGTTGACAATTGGTATTGGCCCCGCCACACAGGTGACTTTTCCTTTATGCGAGCGTATGTTGCCCCCGACGGAAAATCTGCCAAGTACGCAAAAGAGAATGTGCCGTATCATCCAAAAGTATTCCTTCCGATCTCTACCAAAGGGTTTAAAGAAAACTCCTTTGCAATGATCATGGGTTTTCCCGGCCGAACATTTCGCTACCGCACAGCCCCTGAGATTCAGCTTTCGAAAGATGAATCGCTTCCACTGACAATGGAGCTTTTTAAGAAACGGATGGATATCATTGAAGGTGCTGGAAAAAATGACCGAGCTGTAGAGATAAAATATTCCGGCCGTTGGCGCGGATTGGCGAATACGTATAAGAATTTTCAAGGAACACTTGAAGGAATGAAGCGAGCAAATCTTATAAAACGCCGACAAGCAGAAGAGCAAAACTTCATTGAATTTCTGCTATCAAAACCAGAATTAGAAAAAAAATATGGAACAATCATCACCGATATCGCAACGACCTATGGAGAGTTACAAGCTATTAACAAAAAACAGATCGTTCTCAACCAGATAACTACGGGAGTCGACATCTTGCGATTGGCAACACAATTTAAAAATTTTGCTAATTCATTTTCAAAAGATACAACCGGTGCAATACGACCAAGCGAGAGCAGTATGAAAGAGACGAAAGATGCGATTTCCAATACTTTCAGAAATGTCGAACTTAACGTTGACAAAGCAATTCTCACCGCATTAATTGCTGAGGCAACAAAACTTCCAAAAAACCAAAAAATCACTGCAGTCCAACGCATTGTCGGAAACAATGCGGGTCCTGATGCTGAAGAAAGAATAAGGAATTTTGTCGATGATCTTTATGATGACACACGATTCACCACAACGGAGGGGTGTGAAAAGATGATGACAAAATCAGCTGGTGATATCCTCGATGACGAATTTGTTAAATTCGTGCTTGAACTTGATAAAGATAATACACCGCTTCAAACACAGATGGGACAATTCAATCCAAAAATAGGCGCACTCCGTACGAAGTTGATAGAAGCCATCATGGAATGGAAAGGCAAAGATATTTATCCCGATGCCAACCGAACGTTACGTCTTACTCATGGGATGATTAAATCTTACAAACCACGAGACGCCGTTTACTACAATTATATAACAACACTCGGTGGCGTCATTGAAAAGGAATCGGGTGAAGATCCATTTATTGTTCCACCCAAACTCAAAGGATTATGGGAACTGAAAGATTTTGGTCAATATGCCGATCCCGAATTAGGCGATGTTCCAGTTGCGTTTCTTGCAAACTTAGACATTACTGGAGGTAACTCGGGAAGCCCTGTCATAAACGGAAAGGGTGAATTCATCGGAATTGCATTTGATGGAAATTGGGAAGCTGTGGTCGGAGATTACCTCTACCAAGATCACC
>DASRUF010000023.1:0-3906 GCA_035655575.1 Bacteroidota bacterium
AACGATGTTGCAACTTTCGACGAAAATTGTGCCATCGTTGTTGGTGATGAAGGGGCAATCTTTGCGACAACAGATGCGGGTATCACCTGGCAATCACGGAACTCTGCTGTAACGAATTCGTTCTACGGAATTGAAACGTTGAATTCAAACTTTGTATGGTTAGTCGGTGAGGAAGGCGTTGTGTTGTTCTCATCAGATCGTGGCATTACATGGATACGGTTGAGCTTACCCAAACCGATCACGATTCGAGATATCGCTATTATTGATTCTACAGAACTTTATGTTGTCGGGAATAATGGAAAAATTTTCTACACAATTGACAATGGACTCAACTGGTACGGTCAATACGCTGAGACTTCCTATGATCTCTACGCTATAGATTTTATTGATAGGACACATGGTTTCGCAGTCGGTAACGGCGGCACCATCCTCTCAACCACAAGTTCAGGAACGCTCACCGATGTAAGAGCTTCCATTGCGAGCCTGCCTGAGACTTTTCACCTTTATCAAAATTATCCTAATCCTTTCAATCCAATTACAACGATTGCCTATGAAATTTCTCGCCCGAGTTATGTCGTGATCAAAGTCTATAATACGCTTGGGCAAGAGGTCAGAGAAATTGTGAATGGATATCATCAATCTGGACGACACAATATTACGTGGAATGCCGATAATACCCCCAGCGGTGTTTATTATTATCGAATCGTGGCGCAAGAATTTGGAATCGGGAGAACGTTCTCTGAAGTGAAAAAAGCGGTTCTCATAAAATAATACAGCAAATAATCTTTTAATGAAGGAGGGTTGCAACGGTGAAACGAATCATTTCACTGAGTGTCTTTTGTTCTTTTATCATAACGATTTCGGCTGCACAAATGAGGAACGACGTCATCGTCTCGATGGATGATGGTGAAAACCTCGAAGCCACATTCTACTACCCCACTCAAAGTTTACCAGCATCAGGCTATCCGGCTCTTTTGTTAGTTCATGGATTTGGGTTGAGTAAAGATTCGCTCATCCTCGATACCGAAACGTTTGCGGCAAATGGATATGTCGCCATGTGTTATTCCGTCCGTGGGCATGGTAATTCTTCTGGAGGTTCTACCATCATGTCGACCCGTGAACGGCTTGACCTCTCACAGATGATCAAATATTTACGAAGTCTGCCAAACGTCGATACATTAGCTATTGGCGTTACTGGAGGATCGCAGGGTGGATTGCATGGCTTGTGGACTGCCGTGGATAGCTTGCCAGTGAAGGCGGTTGCAGCCGACGTCATTATCCCCAATTGGGCAAGTGATATGTTCATGAACGGATGTTATCGCCGTACATTGACACTTCTCTTGAAAACTAACACGGTGCAATATCATCCGATGCGTGATACGTTATGGAATCTTCTCAGAATTGATGACTTCGCATCGCTCAAAGAAAAATTTATCCAAGAACGTGATGTTGATTCAGCCCAGCTTCATGCATCCACAATCCCAATGTTTCGACTTATCAAATGGCAAGACCATTATTTCACAGCAGCTGATGGCATTGAATCGTTCTTACGGCATCGAGCGATTAAAAAGTTGTATATAGGAACACAGGGGCATTCCTCCGATCGGGTCACATCGGAACGGGTTTTTCAATATACACAGGTCATTGATTGGTTCTATTATTTTTTACAGAACCAACAAAACGGAATCCTTGACAGGCCGATGATTACCTACGCCTATAGCAGTTTACCTATGGATTCAGATGGATATTTTTCATGGACGCGGGAGGGAATCAATTCATGGCCCCCCCCAAGGAATTCAACCGATAAAATTCTATTTGCATCGTGATTCCTTACTCCAATATGTTCCTCCGGCATTCAATGTTGATTCCCTTTTTATTGCGAATACCTATCGTGATACCACATACACATTCGATCACGGATTCATTGAAGGATTTGAAACCTCACGATTTAACTCCCTGCTCCCTCAGGTCTCCTTTGCTTTCACCTCACAACCGCTTCCAGAGGATATCTTCTGGATTGGGACTCCAACAATGAAATTGTTTGTGCAATCGAACTATGAAAAATTTCCACTCCATGTTCAAATCTATGAAGTCGATAGTACCGGGACTAAATATTTCGTTAATCGTATAAACTATACAGCGCGTAATTGGAAGCCCGGGTCTTTAGGGACCATCGAAGCCGAAGGAATTGCGCACGCCCATAAGTTTCTCCGAAGCAATAGAATTCGAATTGAGGTGACCAATATGGACAAAACGAATCGACAGCTTCGTGGCACATTTCCGTTTGTTGTCCCGATGTTTAAAGACGTGAGCGCAACACTCTTCTTCGGCTCGGAATCGCCTTCTTATGTCGAGCTGCCGGTTATTGGGAATCCGACAGCAGTTGAATGGATACCTGCCGATATACCAACATCATTCCAGATGTTCCAAAATTATCCTAATCCTTTCAATCCAATTACAACGATTGCCTACGAAATTCCTCGTCCAAGTTATGTTGTGATCAAAGTTTATAATACCTTGGGGCAGGAGGTCAAAGAAATGGTGAATGGATTCAATAAATCTGGACGGCACACTGTAACGTGGAATGCCGATAACACCACGAGTGGTGTTTATTATTATCGTATCGTGGCGCAAGAATTTGGAATCGGGAGAACGTTCTCTGAAGTGAAAAAAGCGGTTCTCTTAAAATAACTCAGTAGAGCTTTTTTAATTAGAAGATTTATTTCATTAAGATCATTTTTTTCATTTCCATAAAATTATCGTTCATTAGCCGGTAAGTGTAAATTCCAGAGGAAAGGGTTGATCCATCAAAATTAGTGCGGTATATCCCTGATTGCTGGTATTCATCCACAAGCGTAGCAACTTCGCGACCCAAGACATCATAGACTTTCAGCGAAACGTGACCAGAAGTTGGAATCGAATAATCAATAATCGTTGAAGGATTGAATGGATTAGGATAATTCTGCTCGAGTTTCAATTCCCTTGGAATTTCGCCTGATCCGATCGCAATTGTCTTGGGTAGGGTACCTGATACCAATGGAAGCTCGATGTAACTTGAATGTGATAAATCCATACTAACCCAGGTTTGGCTGCGCTTAAACACAGGGACTACAAAAGGATAGTTACCGCGTAATTTGCGGTTGGTTTTGTCGAGGTTTGTCAGTTCAATTCTAATCGAGTTGCCCATCTTAAACTGATGTGCGTGTGCATTGCCATCGGCATCAATCACGTGCAATATGCCAGGCACATTATTTCTGCCCTGATGATTGATTCTATTTACAAAGTACTTTTGACCTGATGGGTCGACCTCATATATTTGCACATTGATAGGATACTTTTCAGCATCTGAATTTACAAAGAGATGCATTGTGGGAATGCCAACCCAATCGACATTCTTTCCGAGTGGAAGTGTCTGAAAAATTAACGACTGCTGATGGAATGCTGAATCGAACCGTGCACCACGGAAGCCATCCCAAAATGCCGAGGAAAAAGTATAAGTTGAATCACGATAATCGTTGAGCAGCATTTGACTTGCAGTCGAAACAGTCGGTGGAGCATATAATAATGACCCATCAATGGAAAGATAGAATTTCACCGGCGTTATTCCTTCAGGAGGCCATCCGGAAAGCGTACGCTGTGTCCAAGTGAAATATCCATTTAAATCCATCGGAAGACTGCTGTAAGCGTAAGTGATATCTGGTTCGCGTAAGATACCAGTTCGTTTACCCTTTAAAAGCTCATTGAACCATCGGGTGATCCAACTAAATTGGTAATTCCACTCCGACCCGATATTGTCCGAGTAATGGCCGCCTGTGCCCAAGTATAATTTTTCCGCATCTTTCTTTGCACGATACATAGCATATCCACTAATCCCTTCATTTGCGCGGAAGTAATGATCTTGCCACT
>DASRUF010000024.1:0-4772 GCA_035655575.1 Bacteroidota bacterium
GTATGCTCTCGCACTTACCAAACCGACGGAAGTCGCAGGTGTGGTTGCCAATAGCGGTTATATCCCTGAAGAAACTGACCTCCAATTTCAATGGGATGCTTTAAATGGCACACCATTCTTTGTATCACACGGATTACACGATCCCGTGATACCGGTTCAGTTTGGTCGTCGTGCTCGGTTCCTCCTGGAGCAGGCACATGTCGATCTTACCTATCATGAATATCCGATTGGGCATCAGATCAGCGAAGAAAGTCTGCGCGATATGTCCGCATGGCTCACAGAAAAACTGAATAATAAAATCAAAAATCAAAATTAAAAATTCTCAATCTAAAATCCTCCGCCGAAGGCGGATGCGCCTTTGGCGCAGAAATCTAATCCATGATTCCACTTCGAGATACTAATCCAACGCAGACAGTACCGTTTGTCAATTATACGCTTATCGGTCTGAATGTCCTTGCGTTCTTCTTTGAGTTATCGCTCGGTAAACATTTGAATGAATTTATTTTTCATTATGGTGTTGTTCCCATCCGATGGACTACCGATATCAGTCAGTTTCAAATCGATATGTTCACATTCATTCCTTTATTCTCATCGATGTTTCTTCATGGTGGATGGATGCATCTGATAGGGAATATGTTATTTCTTCACATCTTTGGTGATAATGTCGAGGATAGATTCGGTCATTTAAAATATTTGGCATTCTATCTCATCGCAGGACTATCAGCCGCTTTCACTCAAGTTTATATCAATACGAGTTCAGAAATTCCAATGGTTGGGGCAAGTGGCGCAATTGCCGGAGTGATGGGTGCTTATGTCTTCATGTTTCCCCGGGCGAAGGTGCTGACCCTTATTCCTTTCTTCGGGTTCTTTCAATTTATAGAGCTTCAGGCAGCATATTTTTTAGGCATCTGGTTTCTTATGCAAATGGCGAGCGGTGTGATGTCGCTCGGTATCGGTGCTGATGCTGGTGGCGTAGCATGGTGGGCACACATTGGTGGATTTGCTGCAGGAGCGATTCTCTTTCCAGTTCTTAAAAAATCTCGATATCAGTGAATAACACCCTTTCGAAACATCTCGATGAAATAATTCACCACTGCATTCATTGTGGTATGTGTCTGCCGGTATGTCCCACCTATAACTTGACGTATCAAGAGCAATCATCGCCACGTGGGCGAATCCGGCTGATGAAATCATTCCATGAAGATTCACTGAACCTCACTGATGGGTTTGTGAATGAAATGTATTTTTGCTTGGATTGTCAGGCGTGCCAGACTGCCTGCCCGGCGGGAGTTCACTATGGTGCACTTGTTGAAGACACTCGAAGGATTATCGCTGAACAAAAGAAGGATCCATTAAATTTACGGATCATAAAAGCGCTCGTCTTAAGAGGAGTTCTTACCTCAAAATTTCGAACGAAGATTGTTGCTCGCCTGTTGCGATTGTATCGAAGAACAGGATTGCGGGACGCAGTTGAGAAGTCAAGTATATTAAGCCTCGTGTCCAAAGAGTTGAATGAGAGGCACAGTATGCTTCCTGACCCAAATGATACTAATTTCGATGAAACTATACCTGAAGTGATTTCTCCAGAGGGAGCAAAGCGGGGAAGAGTAGCTTTTCTGACTGGTTGCGTGATGAATGTTGCATTTGCCGATGTTCACCGCGATGCTATTGAGGTATTGCGGGCTAATGGATTTGAAATCCATATCCCCAAACTTCAAGAATGTTGTGGTTCACTTCACGGTCATCATGGTGATATAGACACCGCAAAAGTGTTAGCAAAAAAGGTTATCGATGTTTTTGAAAAAATTAATATGGATTTCCTCGTTGTGAATTCAGCAGGGTGCTGTGCGTTCATTAAAGAATACGAGACGGTACTTGCGGATGATGCTCAATATGCAGAAAAAGCAAGAATGCTATCACAAAAAACGAGAGAGATAACGGAATTTTTAGTAGAGGTTGGATTCAAGCAACCCCATACGCCATTTCGCAAACGCATCACCTACCATGATGCATGTCATCTTGTTCACACCCAAAAAATCAGTCAACAGCCGAGGCAGATACTTCGATCCATTCCCGGCGTGGAATTGATCGAGCTACCAGAATCCACTTGGTGTTGTGGCAGTGCAGGTCTTTACAATGTTCTCCAATTTGAGGATTCGATGAAGTTGCTCGAAAGGAAAATGGTTAATATAAAGACAACAAATGCCGATATTGTAACGACGGCAAAC
Organism: Bacteroidota bacterium; assembly: GCA_035655575.1. Classification (GTDB taxonomy): domain Bacteria; phylum Bacteroidota; class Ignavibacteria; order UBA10030; family SZUA-254; genus DASRUF01. The sequence continues at coordinate 2,229 of DASRUF010000024.1, forward strand.
CCGGGTTGTCATCTCCAGATACAATATGGATTAAAAAAATTTGGGTTGGAAATGGAAATATTGCACCCGGTAAGTGTGTTGAGGATGGCGTATGGGAATGATATTTACTAAAAGTTGAGATTTGATGGTGAAGCATATATATTGTGAGATTATTATTTTGAACAATCACAGTACTTGACAATATCTGAAAGGCGATCCCGCGGTGGTTCCACAAAAAACTCTCGAAGGTGAAGTTTACTATCCGTCACAAGAAGTAATAAGTAGAGCACGTTTAAAAGACTGGGAATATCTTTCAAAATATGCATCAGAAAACCTTGAAAGATTCTGGGCTAAAGAAGCAGAAGAATTAGAATGGTATAAGAAATGGGATCAAGTTCTTGATGAGACCAAAAAGCCATTTTATAAATGGTTTGTCGGTGGAAAGGTAAATATTGTTCACAATGCTTTGGATAGACACCAAAATACGTATAGAAAAAATAAAGTCGCATTAATTTGGGTCGGAGAACAGGGGGACGTGCGAACATACTCATACTTTGCACTTAATCGGGAAGTATGTCAGTTTGCCAATATTCTTCGTGCGATGGGAGTACGAAAGGGTGATCGTATTACAATATATATGCCTCGGATTCCAGAAATTGTCATTGCTATGCTTGCATGTGCAAAAATTGGTGCAATTCATTCGGTTGTTTATGGTGGTTTTAGCGTCGATGCACTTCAGGGGCGTATTGACGACTCACAATCTCGAATTGTTATAACCGCTGATGGCGGATGGATGAACGGGAAGATTGTTGAACTTAAAAAAACAGTTGATGATACACTAAAGCAGTGCCCATCAGTTGAAATAGTCATCATGGTTCGAAGGACAGGTCAATCAGTTCGCCTTGAACCAGGACGGGATTACATATATCAAGATCTCATTAAACTTCCTATTGCTAATGGAAAGTGCGTTACTGAAGTTATGGATTCTGAAGACCCCCTCTATATCCTCTACACTTCAGGTACAACTGGAAAACCAAAAGCTATTGTTCATGTACATGGTGGTTATATGGTGGGAATCCATTCTACGTTGAAATATGTTTTTGATATAACAGATGAGGATAGATTTTGGTGTGCTGCCGATCCTGGTTGGGTAACAGGTCATTCATATATCGTATATGGTCCTTTGCTTCTTGGTGCAACATCATTTATGTATGAGGGTGCTCCAACCTATCCCTATCCTGACCGTTGGTGGACCTTGATCGAAAAGTACGGTATTAATATTTTATATACTGCCCCGACAGCAATACGTGGTCTCATGCGATTTGGAGAAGCTTGGCCTAATCGCCACGATCTTTCTTCGCTTCGTCTATTAGGTTCGGTGGGTGAACCTATCAATCCCGAAGCTTGGAAGTGGTATTATCGTGTTATTGGGAAGGAACGGTGTCCAATAATGGATACATGGTGGCAAACAGAAACAGGCATGTTCATGATTACACCGACACCGATCGTACCATTAAAGCCGGGGTCTGGTACAAAACCTTTTTTTGGTCAGGAAGCTGAAGTATTAGATGAGCAGGGAAATACTGTAATGGATGGAGGGGAAGGGTACCTAGTACTAAAACGTCCATGGCCTGCAATGTTACGAACTGTCTATAATGATCCAGATAGATATGTTAATCAATATTGGAGTAAATATCCTGGAAAATATTTAACAGGTGACTCAGCAAGACGGGATAAAGATGGTTATTTTTGGATCATAGGACGAGTGGACGATGTTATTAAAATCTCGGGGTATCGATTGGGTACCGCCGAAATCGAAAGTGCGCTGGTTAGTCATCCTGCAGTTTCAGAAGCTGCTGTGGTTGGTATACCACATGAAATAAAAGGACAGGCTATTTTAGCTTACTGTCTCTTACGTGCTGGAGTTGCTGTTTCTGAGAACTTGACAGAGGAATTGCGCCAACACGTTTCTCAACATATTGGACCAATTGCAAAACCAGAAAAGGTGGTTATTCTGGATAAGCTTCCCAAAACACGATCGGGTAAAATAATGCGCAGAGTTTTAAAAGCTCGAGCGTTGGGGCTTTCTGAAGGTGACATATCTACTTTGGAAGATTAACCCCGTTTCATTGATTTAATCATTTGAAAAAAGTATTCGAAATCCCTATAACAATACCAATATAATGAGCATGCCATGTTTCTCACATCATACAAAATTTTAAGGAATAAATTTATGAAATATCTATGGAAATTGTCGCTCATCATTTTATTTGCATCGGTATCTATCTTCTCACAAACTGGAGTTCTCACCCCGAGTGATAATCTTGTTGCAGACGGAATACCAGCTATTCCGACCTCGATTGTTGAAGCAGTCGGACGTTATACTGAATTTCGTTCTGCATCACTTTCGAGCTGGCATCCGACAAAGAGAGAGATGTTGATCATCACACGCTTAGGCGATGTTCCTCAGATTCACAACGTGAAATTTCCCGGCGGAGCGAGAACGCAATTGACATTTTTTCCTGACCGCGTCGGCGGGGCTTCTTTCAATCCGAAACGTGGGGA
>DASRUF010000025.1:0-2399 GCA_035655575.1 Bacteroidota bacterium
TCACAATTCTTTGGATACTGCAACACCCTTGCACATTGAAAATAATGAGGACTATGCAGTCCCGAAGATAACTGAAAATGACCTTCTAACAATGCACGGGTTTGTTTAAAGAGGCTAATCACTTCTTCTTTGGTCATAATCTGAGCAATTATGTTTCTAGAGACATGTCTGAAAAGCTACCTATTTTGACCTCAACCCCACTAAATCTCCCCTTCTCCGCTCTCGGAGAAGGGGAGACACAGAGGGGATGAGGGTTTTCGTTTATGTTTCTAGCTCATCTACTATTTCCTGCATTTCTTGAGTAGTATGCGCATCTCCAATTGATTTTGCGATTCGGATTCCACTCTCCAAAATTTTTAGTGCGTCATCTTTGCGACCGATGTCAACAAATATGCTGCCAAGCTGCTGATACGCTGGAAGATAATTGGGATCAATTGCGAGAACCTCTTCAAGATTATGTATCGCGTCAGAAATTTTTCCCATTGCCTTATATTCTAGTGCGATGGCGTAATGGCTGAATGAATCACACGGATCTGTCTTGAGGTACCTTCTCAGTTCATCAATTCGAGAGGGTTTCATAAATTGTCGATTTCTCTAACGAGTCTAAAATCTTTTTCAGTGATTCCCCCTTCACTGTGAGTTGAGAGGGTCAAGGTAACTTTATTCCAACGGATATCGATATCGGGATGGTGGTTTGCTTTTTCCGCAAGGAGAGCGATAGAATATACAAATCCCATGGCATGAACAAAATCCTTGAATTCGTACACTTTTCTGATATCCTTTCCAACAACACTCCACCCCTTGAGCATTTTTAGTTCGGCAGTAATTTGATCTTGTAAAAGTAGTGCCATAAACGACTTCCTTTATTATTCTCTATAATATATAACTCTGATTATCAACGGATGATATCTTCTTCAGCTCACTTCTCAAAACGATATGCTTCGAATCGATAGCACGATCGATAGCAAGGATACCATTGGTATGATCGATTTCGTGCTGAAGCAATTCCGAAAGAGCTCCTTTAGCATCCAATGTGTGTGTCTTCCCGGATTCATCCTGATAGGCAACGCGGATTTGCACATTGCGTTTCACTCGCACGAGAATGTCGGGAAATGAAAAGCAATCATCCCAAAGCATCATCATTGCTTTTGATCGTTCAATAATTTTCGAATTGATGAGCACTAAAGGATTATCAATAGTAACAAAAATCACCTGCTTTGAAAAACTGATTTGAGGCGCAGCAATTCCTCGACCAAATCCATGAGTCGTGCGGAAATCTTGCAGTGTATCTTTGAGATCATTTATATTCTGCGACAAGATGGGATCGGAAAAGTCTTTAACTTTCTCACATTTCTTCCGTAGCATCGGATTCCCGAGGAGGAGAATTTCCTTGATTGCCATTTTCAGAATCCTTCTGCTCTTCGGACTTTTCCGAGTTTATTGCCAAGAAACCGTTCACCGATTTCAGTAAATTTATACGGCAGATCACTGACATAAAATTGTACATTCCCCTTCATTGAGCTTGGATTTCGGATATCATTTTCATCAAGCGTTTGCCCCACGTCATAAGCGGTTGCATCCCCGGAATCAATAATATCAACACTGCCATCCAACACTGACTCAATCACGCTTTGGAGAAGAGGATAATGTGTACATCCAAGGATTAGCGTGTCAATTTTTTGCTGCCTTAAAGGAAAAAGATACTCTCGCGCAATCAACGTGGTCGCCTTATGATCATTCCACCCCTCTTCTGCCAAAGGGACAAAGAGAGGACATGCTTGTCCGATCACCTTTGCCGAAGGATCTAACTGACGAATGGCATTGACATACGCATTACTCCTAATCGTACCGATCGTTCCGATTACGCCAATTTGTTTCTTCCTGGTTCTTCTTAGAGCAGCTTTCGCACCGGGGACAATTACTCCTATAACAGGAACTTTAGATTGTTTTTGAACAACATCGAGGGCAACGGAAGAAACAGTGTTGCATGCAACAACAATGAGCTTTACATTATGTTTCAGAAGAAATTGGGTATCTTGAGCAGCATATTCGCGCACTGTCTGAGGTGATTTCGATCCATACGGTACTCGCGCAGTATCACCAAAATATACAATGTTCTCATGTGGTAATCGTTGGATCAATGACCGCACGACAGTCAACCCACCGACACCAGAATCGAATACACCTATTGGACGTTCGCGGGTTGATTTCGATTTCATAAAATTAAGAGTTAATATAGGAAATGGAAGATGGATTATCAACCAAGTGGATTGCTATATTTTTCGAGTGCCTACGTAGAGATATTCTTGAGACTCTCATAAACTTTTCGTATCTTTTACCCGTCATTTCAAGTTGACAACTCCCGACGGGTCGGATCGTCGACAACTCGTTGAGAAGAC